>NZ_LZHJ01000101.1:0-71297 GCF_001690815.1 Gilliamella sp. GillExp13
TTAAGTCGCAAAGGCTGCCCCTATGATAACGCAATTGCAGAAAGCACATTCAAAGCAGTGAAAACAGAATTTGTGTCAAATACTATTTTTGATTCACTGGCGCAACTTAAATTGGAATTTAATCACTATGTGGATTGGTTTAATTATAATCGACTTCATTCAACATTAAATTACCAGTCGCCGATTGAATACAAAAGAAATCGATGACCTTATCTTTTTGGTACTAAAAAGTGTGGACATACCAAAATGAAAGCAGGTAAAATTCGAGGTCGTATGGTTGTTGATATGAAAATGCAGAAGTCTAAATAAATTAACCTCATTTGTAATTCAAAAAGCTGGCTATATGCTGGCTTTTTTATAAATCAAAAAATTATTTATTTGATTTATCTAAGTTTTTATGTAAATAATGTTAATCTTTTCTTGTGTTTTATAAATAAATCCCTATCATAATCAGATTTTGCTAATTAATTTTATATGTTTCAAGAGGAACTTCATGGCAGATCATAATTTAGAGAATAATTTGCGCAAGGATCTTGGTTTAGTTTCTGCATTATCACTAGTCGTTGGAATGGTTTTAGGTGCAGGAGCTTTTATGAAACCTCCTGCTGTGTTAGAAGTTGCTGGTGATTATAATTTTGCGTTGCTAGCTTGGGTAATAGGTGGTGTATTTTCTATTTGTGGTGGTTTAACTCTTTGTGAACTAGGAGTCATGTTTCCTCGAACTGGTGGAATGTTAGTATATTTAGAAAAAATCTATGGTGCGAAAGTTTCTCACCTTTATGGTTGGATGATAACTGTCTTATTTGCGCCTTCACTTATTGGAGCACTAGTCGGGTATTTTAGCTCAGTATTTTGCTTATTATTTCATATCAATGATGCTTATCGAATGGCTGTGAGTGCTGGCGTTTTAGTGTTTATTGCAACAATCAATGCAGTAGGTGTTAAAAAAGCAGGTTATTTGCAAACTATTGCCACTATATGCAAACTTATTCCAATACTATTATTAGCTATATTTGGATTATGGAAAGGTAGTGGACAAGTGGTATTGTTCAGTGCTAGTGGGCAAGGGATTGAAAGCTATGCGCCTTTCGCTGTCGCTATTTTAGCTACGTTATTTGCGTATGACGGTTGGGCGCAGGTCGCATCGGTAGCTGGTGAAATTCGTAATCCGTCGAAAGTTTTACCCCGAGCCATAATTTTAGGCATAATTTTCCTTGTTATAGTTTATGCCTGTATTAATATTGCATTATTCAAAATTTTTCCTGTTAAAGAAATGGTATCACTAGGACATGATACTTCAGCGGTTGCTTCACAGCGGATGTTTGGGCATTTTGGTGGTAATTTAGTTGCAGTTGGTATTATGATTTCCATCTTAGGCGGCATTAATGGCTATATTATGACGCTATCTCGCACAATTTTTAGCATGGGAGAACGAGGGACTATCATTGGTGCACGTTATTTAAGTACTATTGATGAAGAAAGTCGCTCACCAATTAATGCGATTATCGTTTTAGTTATTTTTTCTTTCCTTTATTCAGTGTTACTCGATGCTGATCGTCTATCTGAAATATCGATGTTTTCCATATGGGTATTTTATTTATTAACTTTCATTGGTGTAATAATTGCTCGAAGAAAATACCCGAATGTGACTAGAACTTATAAAGTAATTGGTTATCCGATTATTCCTATCATCGCTATGTTAGGTGCAATATATGTCATTTACGGAATGTTAATTTATCAAACCGTAAATGGTATAGCTTCAATAGTGGTCACCTTAATTGGTTTGCCAGTGTATTACTATTATCATATAAGAAATAAAAATAAAGCGCTATCACTTGGTGAAATGAAAAAATATGATACTAGCACTAAATATATGATCGTTACGGTTTCAATAAGTATCATTTTGGGATTAATTGTTTATGGTTATATCGTTAGTGGCAAATGATAAGAATAGTTAATTATTAATTTAAATTCTAAAATCAATACAATAAATAGACCGGCTAATGTCGGTTTATTTTTTTAATAAAAAGTTAAATATAATTTGAAACCAAGCTATAAATATCCTGAATTCAAACATGAAGTGCAATTTTAAACACGGTGGAGTGAAGAAAGTAGAAAGGCGATTTATACTAGCACCTTCGCACCACCACAGTTTGGAGATTGCTATGTATTATAATCACCTTTCTAGGAAGGAAAGATACCAGATTTTCGTATTATTACAAGCAAAGAAGGAGAGCGCCGTTATAAACGGTCAATTAAACGACGTCCAAGTTATGTAGAAAGCCGGAAAACGCGAGGACATTGGAGGGAGATACGATTATTAGCCGTAAAGACAAGCAAGCATTGGTGACATTAGTTGAACGCAAAACAGGGCTAGTATTAATTGGGCGCCTCAATCAACGTACCGCCTCCGAAACGAGAGATATGATAATAAAATTGCTAACACCGTTTGAAAAAATGGTTAAAAGCATCACCTTTGATAATGGAACCGAATTTAATTATCATCATGCTATTGAGCATTATTTAAATACTACCGTGTACTTTGCGGAGCCTTATAAAAGCTGGCAAAGAGGCACAAATGAAAACACTAATGGCTTAATACGTCAGTTTATACCTAAGTCAGCGGCCATTTCATTAGTTGACGACGAACAGATAAAGAAAATACAATATCTATTGAACACACGCCCAAGAAAACGGCATAAGTTTAAAAGCCCTGCTGATTTTTATTCTAAGGAGTTAAGAAGAATTGCACTTCATGGTGTAATCTAGGTTTTGAGTTAATATGTAGCGTAATCAACAAATATTTAGTGATACAAAAGATAGAAAATAAAGGCTTAAATGCTTTATTAATTTTTATTATACCTTTAAACCCCATAAAGTAATTTCAGGGAAAAACGCCTTATGAGTTTTAAAGGATCATTTTAATCATAAAGTGTAAATAGCCTTTTTTTACATACTATGAATTTTTTTCATTTATAACATGCGTTGATGATTCAGTGTGGCAAGGGTTATTAATTTGAATTGAAATATTATTTTGTGACTGATTATATTTACTTTTGTAGATACAGTTAGCATAGTTAAGCATACCGCTAGTTAGAAATAGGTCTAAAAACCATCCGATACCTAATAAACCAGCAGTAAAAACTAAATGAAGCCTGTAATCCATTTTCCACAGTACATGCGATGGGCTCCCCACATTCCAAGAAAGAACCATAATAAATATGCGACACCTTTACTTTTCATACTATCTCCATTTTATAATTAACTTATGTTTTTATTAATAATTAATGCTTTTTATAAATATTATTCATACCTGATGCAGTAGATAATTGATGTAACGTTAATTTTTAGTGTAACGATAATAGTAAAATCACTAATTTTACTGTTTTCTTATTTATTCTGCAAATAGAAGAAGCATATAATATTACAAGAAGTTAACTCGATTTTGTTGAAATGAATGCTAATAAGTATCTGTTAGATTAAATCTGAGCTACTAAAATTAAAGATAAAAACTCGAATTATTAAAAACCCGCTGTTTTAAAGCGGGTTTGTTTTTTTATTTAAAGTAATTTTGATTGAAAGCAAGATAATCGCTAAATCTCTAAGTAATCTAAGATACCTTCAGCCGCTTTGCGACCTTCGCTGATGGCGGTAACAACTAGATCAGAGCCACGGACAGCATCGCCACCAGCAAAGATTTTTGGATTGGTGGTTTGGTAGCTGTTAGCTTCGGGTGCGATGATTTTGCCTTGTGGGTCAAATTCGACACCATGCTGAGCAAGCCAAGGCATGGCATGAGGCTTGAATCCAAAAGCCATAATTACTGCATCGGCAGGAAGAATAAATTCAGAACCTTCGATAATTACTGGCGAGCGTCGTCCTTTTGCATCTGGCTCGCCTAGTTCTGTTCGAACCATTTTTATGCCTGTGACTTGTCCTGTACCGTTAATTTCAATGCTGAGAGGTTGTACGTTAAATTGGAACTGTGCGCCTTCTTCTTTGGCATTTTTGACTTCTCGTTTTGAGCCAGGCATGTTGGCTTCGTCTCGGCGATAAGCACAAGTAACTTCAGTTGCACCTTGACGAATAGATGTTCGTACACAGTCCATTGCAGTATCACCACCACCTAATATCACAACACGTTTGTTTTTCATGTCAATGTACGGGGTATCTTGGGTTTGCGCATGTTTCATTATGTGTTTAGTGTTGGCAATTAAAAATGGTAAGGCATCATAAACGCCGTTGGCATCTTCGTTTTGAAGACCCGCTCGCATTGATTGATAAGTTCCAGCTCCCACAAAAACCGCATCAAATTCGTTGATTAAGTCGGTTAATTGTAACGTTTTACCGACCTCAGTATTTAGACGAAACTCAATGCCCATTTCAGTAAAAATATGTCTTCGGTTGATTAATACTTCTTTATCAAGTTTAAACGCCGGGATGCCAAAGGTGAGTAGTCCACCAATTTCAGGGTGACGGTCAAACACAACTGGCGTTACGCCATTGCGGACTAAGACATCGGCACAAGCAAGGCCAGCAGGACCAGCACCAATAACTGCAACTTTCAATCCTGTTTTTTCGACGTTTGATAAATTAGGTTTCCAACCCATTCTAAATGCTTCATCAGTAATATAACGCTCTATATTACCTATGGTAACTGCACCAAATTCAGCATTTAAAGTACAAGAGCCTTCGCAAAGGCGATCTTGTGGGCAAACACGACCGCAAACTTCAGGCAGGCTGTTGGTTTGATGTGAGAGTTCAACCGCTTCTAATATTTTGCCTTCATTAACCAATTTTAACCAATTGGGAATATAGTTATGAACAGGGCATTTCCATTCACAATATGGGTTGCCACAAGCAAGGCAACGATCAGCCTGTGCTTGTGATTGTGGAGCAGAAAATCCTTCATAAATTTCAACAAATTCAATTTTGCGAATATTTAACGATTTTTTAGGCGGATCAACACGTTGTAAATCGATAAATTGATAAACATTTTGACTCATTTTCGTGTTCTCCTTACTGTGCTTGAATACGTAATTCTGCTGATGAGCGACTGCGGTGCCCAAGTAGGGCTGTTACATCACTCGATTTTGGTTTGACTAATACAAATTGTTTTGAATAATCATCCCAATTAGCCAAAATTTCTTCCGCGCGTGATGAATGGGTAAGTTGAGCGTGCTCCATTATTAAACCACGTAAATGTTCTTCGTGAATTGAGTAATCAGCAACATTCAATAGTTCCACTAACTCTTTATTTATGCGTTTATGGAAATCACTATCTTCATCTAAAATATAAGCAAAACCACCTGTCATACCTGCACCAAAGTTAACTCCTGTTTTGCCTAATACGCAGACAATACCGCCTGTCATATATTCACAGCCATTGTCACCAATGCCTTCAACAACACTAATTGCACCAGAATTACGTACCGCAAATCGTTCTCCAGCACGTCCAGCGGCAAAGAGTTTTCCTCCAGTTGCACCATATAAGCAGGTATTACCGGCAATGGTTGCTTTATGGCTTAAAAATGCTGAGCCTTGCGGTGGTCGAATCACAATACGACCGCCAGCCATGCCTTTACCAACATAATCATTGGCATCGCCTGTGAGTGTTAAGTCCACACCTCCAGCGTTCCAAACACCAAAACTTTGACCCGCAGTGCCGTTAAAGTTAAGCGAAATAGGATCAGCAACAAGACCTTGGTCACCATATTTTTTGGCAATATAGCCAGATAAACTAGTACCTACAGAGCGATCAGTATTTTGTATATCAAAATAGAGGCTTTGGCTTTGGCGATTATCAACAAATTGCTGTGCTTGTGTGATGATCTCTTTATTCAGCACACCTTTATCAAATGGTTTATTGTCTTCAATACAATAAACTGGTTTGCCATCAATAGGTTTTGCTGTTTCAAGCAGTCCTGATAGGTCAAGTTTTTGTTGTTTTGCCGTGATGCCATCAAGTTCTAATAACAGATCGGTGCGTCCTATCAAATCGACGATACGACTGACAC
This sequence comes from Gilliamella sp. GillExp13, assembly GCF_001690815.1. Classification (NCBI taxonomy): domain Bacteria; kingdom Pseudomonadati; phylum Pseudomonadota; class Gammaproteobacteria; order Orbales; family Orbaceae; genus Gilliamella; species Gilliamella sp. GillExp13. The sequence continues at coordinate 6,018 of NZ_LZHJ01000101.1, forward strand.
CTAGCTCGGCCATAATTTCTCGCGTGTTACGCGCAATAAAGCGGAAATAGTTTATCGTTTTTTCTGGCAGGCCATGATAATGTTCGCTACGCAGTTTTTCGTCTTGCGTTGCAACACCCGTTGCACAGTTATTAAGGTGGCAAATACGCAGATATTTACAACCTAAGGCAACCATTGGTCCTGTTCCAAATCCAAAACTCTCAGCACCTAAAATAGCTGCTTTGACAATATCTGTGCCCGTTTTTAAACCACCGTCTACTTGTAAACGTATTTTGTGACGTAACCCATTGGCGACTAATGATTGCTGAGTTTCAACTAACCCTAATTCCCAAGGAGAACCAGCATATTTGACTGAAGTTAATGGGCTGGCGCCTGTTCCACCATCATAGCCTGAAATGGTAATTAAGTCGGCATAGGCTTTAGCAACTCCAGTTGCGATTGTGCCAACGCCTGGCTCTGATACTAATTTAACCGAAATCATGGCATTAGGGTTAATCTGTTTTAGGTCAAATATTAATTGTGCCAAATCCTCAATCGAGTAAATGTCGTGATGAGGTGGTGGTGAAATAAGTGTGACACCCGGTACAGAAAAACGCAATTTAGCAATATATGGGGTGACTTTGTCGCCAGGTAACTGACCACCTTCCCCCGGTTTTGCTCCTTGTGCTACTTTGATTTGAATAACATCGGCACTCATTAAGTAACTTGGTGTTACACCAAAACGACCTGATGCAACTTGTTTTATGCGTGATACTTTTATGGTGTTGTAGCGAGCTGGCTCTTCACCGCCTTCGCCTGAATTTGAAAAACCACCGAGCGTGTTCATTGCTTCGGCAAGGGATTCATGTGCTTCAGGGCTTAGCGCACCAATTGACATGGCTGCCGAGTCAAAGCGTTTGAACAGTGATTCTTCTGGTTCGACTTGATCAAGTGGAATAGCTGTGTTTTCAGGTGGATTGAGCTTTAATAAATCACGCAAGGTGGCAATAGGGCGGTTGTTGACGATATCGGCATAGCGTTTGTAATCTTCATAATTGCCATTATTGACCGCTTTTTGTAGTGACTGTACTACATCAGGATTATAAGCATGATATTCACCATCATGAACATATTTAAGTAACCCACCTTGTTCTAATGGTTTTCTTTTCAGCCATGCACTTTTTGATAAGTTAAATTGGTCTTGTGCAAAATCATCAAAATTGGCACCATTAATACGGTTAGTAACTCCTTGGAAACAAAGTTCAACAACCTCTTTATTTAAACCAACTGCTTCAAATAGTTTTGAACAGCGGTAAGAGGCGACAGTTGAAATGCCCATTTTTGACATAATTTTATATAAGCCTTTGTTAATTCCATTACGATAATTAAGAATGGCTTCACGGTAAGATTTGTTTATTGTGCTATTATCGACCATTTGGCCTAAAATTTCGTAGGCTAAATAAGGGTAAATTGCGGTTGCACCAAAACCAAGAAGTACCGCAAATTGATGTGGATCACGGCAGCTTGCGGTTTCGACAATGATATTAGCATCGCAACGTAAGTTTTTTTCAACTAAGCGTTGCTGAACAGCTCCAACTGCCATAGGCGCAGGAATTGGTAAGCGATCAGGTGCTATATTTTTATCTGATAAAATCAATAATACCGTGCCATTGCGAACTTTTGCTTCAGCATCACCACATAATTGTTCAATGGCATCGCGCAGGCTACCATCGATTTCATAAGTGATATCTAAGGATTCTGATTTGTAATAACGTGACTCTAATGCTGTTAATTGTTTAAAATCTGAATAGACCAAAACAGGGGATTTGAACGCAACACGATGCGCCTGACCTTCTGCTTCGGCAAACACGTTCATTTCACGGCCAATACTGGTTGAAAGTGACATAACGTGTGATTCGCGTAGTGGGTCGATAGGCGGATTTGTTACCTGAGCAAATTTTTGACGAAAATAATCATAAATTGAGCGAGGCCTTGTTGATAGTACCGCAAATGGTGTGTCATCGCCCATTGAGCCGGTGGCTTCTTGACCGTTTTCACCTAGCACTCGAATACATTGGTCTAGCTCTTCAACACTATAACCAAATTGTTTTTGATAAGTTGCTAGCAAGATATCGTCATAATATCGAGAGCCAATGTTATCATCAGGTAGGTTTTCAAAAGGGATCAGTCTTTTAACATTTTTTTCCATCCATTCTTTATATGGATGACGTTTTTGTAAATCGTTGTCTGTTTCAGACGATTGTAAAATGCGACCTTCTTCAGTGTCTATAACTAACAATTCACCTGGACCAACGCGTCCTTTAGTGACGACTTCGTCAGGTTGATAATCCCAAATACCGATTTCGGATGCACAGGTAATGAGTTTGTCTGTCGTTATTACATAACGTGCAGGACGTAATCCGTTACGGTCTAAGTTACATGCGGCATAACGACCGTCAGACATTACAATACCGGCAGGACCATCCCAAGGTTCCATATGCATTGAGTTGAAGTCGAAAAAAGCACGCAGATCTTCGTTCATGTCAGGATTATTTTGCCATGCAGGTGGAACCAATAAGCGCATAGCTCGTACAATATCCATTCCTCCTACAAGAAATAGCTCAAGCATGTTATCTAATGAACTTGAATCAGAACCTGTGACATTAACAAAAGGTGCCGCATCTTGTAAGTCCGGAATGAGTGGAGTTTTAAATTTATAGGAACGTGCTTGTGCCCATTGCCTATTACCTTCAATAGTGTTGATTTCACCATTATGAGCTAAATGCCGAAAAGGTTGCGCTAATGGCCAACGAGGAACAGTATTGGTTGAAAAACGTTGATGAAACAAACAAATTGCTGTTTCCATTCGGATGTCAGCCAAATCTAGATAGAATCGAGGTAAATCTTTAGGCATACATAAGCCTTTATAGATATTGACCTGATTTGAGAAACTACAAACGTAAAATGTATCGTCTTGTACCCGTTTTTCAATTCGACGGCGCACCATGTATAGGCGGCGTTCTAAATCAATTTTTGTCCATCCAGCGGGTGCATTAACAAAGACTTGTTCAATTTTAGGCAATGATGATAGGGCAATTTCACCAAGCACACTTTTATCAATTGGTACTTCACGCCAACCTAAAATAGATAAGGTTTCATTGGCTAATTCTTCTTCGACAATATCACGGCTAATTTGAGCTTCTTTTTCATCTTGGCTCAAAAACAACATACCAACGGCATAATTACTTGCTAAACGCCAGCCCGCATCTTGTGCCACTAATCTAAAAAATCGATCGGGTTTTTGTAATAAAAGTCCACAGCCATCGCCAGTTTTACCGTCTGATAAAATGGCACCACGGTGTTGCATTCTGGCAAGTCCGTGAATTGCAGTACGCACCACTTTATGACTTGGTTGTCCTTCAATGTGAGCAATTAAACCAAATCCACAGTTATCTTTTTCATGATGCTGGTTATATAACATATCATTGCCTCTAATTCATCGTTTTATAATTTAAGAAGGAATAGGCTTTAATTCCATATTGCGTGTGAAGTTAATCAAAAATTAGTTTTTGGTCAAATAAATATTATTTATAAGTCAATCTTCCAAATATAACGTTATTAATAAAGCTAATGGCGGTTTGTATTACGTTTATATCTAGTTGTATTTGATGCAAAATGAATAATTGTCTAAAATATTAGCAATTAATTATATATTAACTATAATTAGCTTAAATAATAATAGTTAGTTAGGAGTAGGAAAATCGCTATGAAATATTTTGCTTGGTGCATTTCGCTTTTAGTTGGATTGATGAGCTTAGGTCAAGAAATGCTATGGTTTAGAATCGTTAGCTTTATGTTAGGTGGTGCTCCCTATGCTTTTGCACTTGTACTGTTCTTTTTTCTATTAGGTATTGCTTTTGGTGCAAGTCGAGGTAAAGCAATTTGTACACGCTATTCGAACCTACTATTGGCCGGAGGAATGGTTTTAATTTTTGCTGGTTTTATTGATATATTAATTCCATTTATTATTCAAAGCATAAATCAACCAAATAGCTTAACTCAATGTATATGTATATGTAGTATTTTAATATTTGTCGTTGCAGCTTTAAAGGCAATATTATTTCCAATTGTGCACCATTTAGGTACGAATATTGGCAATGGAAAAGTAGGTGCTTCAGTTTCTAAAGTCTATTTTTTTAATATTATTGGCTCAACGCTTGGTAGTTTATTAATTGGCGGAGTTCTTCTTGATTATATTTCTATTTCATCAATGTTTATTTTAATAGGTATTGTTTGTATCTTATTAGGTGGCTTGATGATAATTAAAAAATCGGCAGTTTCTGTTTCTGCCTTTGCTATACTTGGTATTAGTTGCTTTTATTTTGTAGATAAACACACTGATTATATTTTCAGAGATAGCCTAGGACAAGACATATCTATCAATTCTTATATTGAAAATCGCTATGGTGTAATTCATATCGCCGATGACAATAAGAATGGACGGAAAAATATTGTAGTAGGAAATCGAATGTATGATGGCATTTTAAATATAGATCCAGATAGTGATATAAATGACTTAAATCGGCTTTATTTATTAGCGGCAATTCATCCAAATCCTAAGAAAGTGCTGGTTATTGGGGTTAGTGGTGGGGCTTGGACGCGTGCTTTATCAAGTTTTCCTACATTAGAAACGATTGACGCCATTGAAATTAATAAAGGTTACTTGGATATTATTAAACAATACCCAGTTGTTTCTCCAATACTAGATGATCATCGAATTAATATCTATATTGATGACGGTCGACGTTGGCTTAAACGAAATAGTGATAAAAAGTATGATTTAATTATTATGAATACTACTTACCATTGGCGTTCAGGAATAACCAATCTATTATCGCAAGAAATGATGAATATATTACATAATTCATTAAATCCTAATGGTATTTTGGCATTTAATAGTACTCGTTCGCTAGATACATTAAAAACGGCACAATCGGTATTTAAGTATGCTTATTGGGGTACAATGGGCTTTATTTATGCCTCGGATTCAGAGATTAACATTGATGACAATGTTGCTAAAAATCGCCTTGATAAGTTGGTTTTAGATGGCAAACCATTGTTTAATGAAGCGTCTAAACAAGTTAAAAACGGTGCTTACCAAAAAACATTAGCAACCAAACTGTTAAGTCTAGATGAAGTTGAAAAGCTTTATAACTTAGGACGAGATACGGAAATTATCACCGATAGTAATATGATAACTGAATATAAATATGGTTATTTGGACAAATAATTAAGGACGCTTTTATGTTAAGTAAGAAACAATCACTACTATTAAGCACGCTATTTTTTATTTCTGGAATGAGTGGCTTAACTTATCAAGTTGCTTGGCAACGAGCTCTTTATTCGGCTTTTGGATCTGATGCTGATTCTGTAGCAATTATTGTATCGGCATTTATGTTAGGACTTGGTTTAGGGGCTCTTGGAGGAGGAAAAATTGTTGATAAATACCCAAATAAAGCACTACAGTTTTTTTGTTTTAGTGAATTTGGAATTGGTTTATTTGGAATAATTAGTTATCAACTTATTTTATTTGTCGGTGATATCTTTATTGTTTATAATTTAATTGTTGTTGCAATTGTTAATTTCTTATTGGTGCTTATTCCAGCCCTTTTGATGGGAGCAACACTTCCAATTTTAATTACTTATATAGCACAGTTTTGGAAAAATATTGGTCAAACAACAGGACATCTTTATGCGATTAATACTTTTGGTGCGGCAATTGGTGCAATTTTGACAGGATTTATTTTATTTAACTATTTTGCTCTTAATGTTGTAACGATATTTGCTGCACTAGGAAATTTTGTTGTTGCTATATCTGCTTATCTATTTTTTAATAAAATGCGAATAAAAAAGAGCGGATAAGAAGATAGAATAATACTATTAAAGATATTAAAAATGATAAATCGGTGATAGTTGTCGCTGGTTTATCAATATATTATTAAAATCAATTAGTTATTTATTTAAACAATACAAGCTTTTTACTATTAATTAAGTTTAAATAAGTAATAAAGATTATTTTGTTATATTTACCCTCCTTTTATAAAAATTGCATAACCATACCTTTATAATTGAATGAAAAATAAAAAGAATGCTGGCTTAATAAATATTATTTATAAGTCGATCTTTTAATAAGTTATATAAACGTTATTAATAAAGCTAATAGTAGTATTTACCTTTATGATTTATTTTGTTTTTTATAAGTTAAGGTGTTGCTTTTAAATTTGGCTTTAGAAAATGGGATATAAGTTCTTTTTCTTTCTTGTTAAAAAGTTTCAGGTAACTAGGTGTTTGAGTATAAAATAAGTTATTTGATTCAATAACTATGTGTGCCAATTGTATACTGTTATAATTTGTTATCTTTTATTTTTGATCTATTAATAATGCAAACTAAAATTACAATTGTGGGTGCTGGCGCCGCTGGGCTTTTTTGTGCAGGTTTACTGGGGCAAAAAGGGTATGATGTTACTGTGATTGATAATGGTAAAAAGTTAGGACGCAAAATTCTAATGTCTGGTGGTGGTAAATGTAATTTTACTAATTTAATGGTTGAACCTAGTAATTATATTTCTTGCAATCCTCATTTTTGTAAATCAGCTTTGAAACAATTTACTCAGTGGGACTTTATCCAATTAGTAAATCAGTATGGTATTGCTTACCATGAAAAAGATCATGGGCAATTATTTTGTGATAATTCAGCGCAAGATATTGTTGATATGCTATTAAACGAGTGTCAAAAAGGGCATGTTCATTTTATGATGCAGACTCAGGTTGAAGATATTAGCAGTGATAAAATAGGATTTAAATTACATACTTCTCAAGGCATTATTGATAGTGATAATCTTATTATTGCTACGGGAGGCTTATCGATGCCTGCCCTTGGCATGACTTCAATTGGTTATAAAATTGCCGAAAAATTGGCTATTCCAGTGATACCAGTCAAAGCAGGATTAGTACCGTTCACGTTACATAAACCTTTACTTGATATATTATCAACCTTGTCAGGTATTGCTGTTGCTGTTGAAGTTTCTAATGAAAGAGTTAGTTTTAAGGAGAATCTATTATTTACTCATCGAGGAATTTCAGGACCAGCTATTTTGCAAATATCAAGCTATTGGCAGGCTGGAGAGTCAATTACTATTAATTTATTACCTGATTTCACATTCGAATCATCGTTTAAACCATTATTAGAGCAGAATCGTAATCAAACTATAAAAAATTGTTTAGCACAGGTTTTACCTAAAAGGCTTGTTGAGGTGTTAATACAGCTCAATTTGATAAACGATATAATAGTTAAGCAACTTAATTCCAAACAACAGCAAGACTTGTATAATGCTTTAACACATTGGCATATTACTCCAAATGGGACTGAGGGTTATCGTACTGCGGAGGTGACTCTTGGTGGTATAAGTACTGATGCGTTGTCTTCCAAAACTATGGCAGTTAAAACACACCCCAACCTCTATTTTATTGGTGAGGTTGTTGATGTGTCAGGTTGGTTAGGTGGCTATAATTTTCAATGGGCATGGAGTAGTGCATTTGCTTGTGCTCGATCGTTTAATTAATTACGCCCATTTGAATATGGTATTTTTTTACTTTGTATTGTAACGTTGTGCGTGAAATGTTTAATAGTTTTGCCGCCGTTATAATTTTGCCGTTGGCTTGATTTAATGCGTTAATAATGAGTTGTCGTTCATAGTTTTCAACTTGTTCAATTAAGTTGTTTCTATCAGTAGATGTGTTAATAGGTAAATTTTCTGGTTTATTGATATCATCGTTTTGAGAAGATGAACTATTAAGATCGAATAGATCTTCATCAAGGATAATATTCTGTAATTTACCCGGTTCGTTTTGTAATACCATACTTCTGACAATTGTATTTTCAAGCATACGGACATTACCAGGCCAAGGAGCTGATATTAATTGTTGTAGTGCATGTTCACTGATACCGCTAATTACAACATTGACGTCGTTTTTATGTTTATCAATAAAATAGCGTGCTAACACCGGAATATCTTCTGTTCTGTCGCGCAAAGCGGGGAGTTTTATTAAACCAACGTTTAAGCGAAAAAACAGATCACTTCTCATTTTTCCTGTTTTTAATAGTTCTGTAGGTGGTTCATTCATGGCAGCAACAATACGAACATCTGAATGCATTTCTTTATTACCACCTAATTGCCAGTAGGTTTTTTCTTGTAAGAATCGTAATAATTTACTTTGCATTTCAAGAGGCATAGCATTTAATTCATCAAGGAATAATGTGCCTCCGTTAGCCAGTTCTAAATAACCTTGTCGGTTTTCAGCACCTGTAAATGCGCCTTTGACCGTACCAAATAGGGTGCTTTCAATCAGTGTGGTTGGTAGTGCACTACAGTTGAGCGAGATAAATGCTTTGTCACGGCGTTGGCTTATTTGGTGGATTAAACGAGCAAATAGCTCTTTACCTGTTCCTGTTTCGCCAACTATTAATACTGGAACTTCATTTGCTCCCAAGATGTTAGTTTGATCGATAACCTCTTGCATTGTTTTTGATACAAAAACAATTTCTGGTAATGGTTGTTCTTTATTTTGATATAACTTGCTATTGAGCTTGAATACTTGGTCTTGTAATTGCCTAACAGTAGATAAATTTCGACCTATTTCTATTGCGCCGATAATTTTTTGATTTTTATTATAAAGAGGAACTGTTGTGTGCATATAATCTACAAGTTTACCTACATGGTTATAATAGCTTTGGTAATTGTTTTGATATTCTTTCCCATGTTGTAGGGCTTGCAACATCGTGCTGTCTTCTTTTCGCATCTTGGGATAAACTTTAAGCATTGGTTTTCCTATAGCTTGTTCTATAGGAAAACCATCAAGTTCAGCACTTTCTTGATTGTAATAAACATATTTGCCTTCTTTATCAATAATCGCCATTGGTTGATGGATTAAATCAAAAAAATGTTTAAATATTTCCAATGATTGTAATAATTCAGGATCGATTGTCATGGTATTCGTGCCTTTTGAACTAGGGTGATTTGTTATATTTAGCTTTGTTTAATTTAAACGCCTGTTAATTATCATATAAAAATGACAAATTTTTGTCATAAAAACGGATTTTATACTAAATGATTAAATTTTTACTTGCGTTTTGTTTGTTAATATATTGATTATTTTTGTTTTTAAAGTTGGCATGCTGATTGCACAACAAGTGAGAGGCCATTTTACTTATTTTTTATGTAATCATTAACTGGAGGCTATATGTCCGACAAAATTATGTCAAATTATAACAAATTACGTACTGATCTTGTAACTAAAGATCGTCGTTTTAGCGCTGAAAGTGGCAAACTTTGTTTTGATGGTGTTAATTTAGAAGAGTTAGCCAAAAAATATCCAACGCCTTTTTATGTGTTTTCTGAAAAGGAGATTGATCGTAATGTGCAAGAAATTAAGGAGGCATTTAAAGCTCATCCAAAAACAAAAATTTTCTATGCATCAAAAACTTGTTCAGTAATGGGTGTTCTTAAAGCGATTAAAGATGCAGGAATTTATGCCGAAGCGAACTCAATGTTTGAAGTGCGTAAATGTTTAGATATCGGTTTCTCTGGTAGCCAAATTGTGTTTAATGGTGTTGTTAAAAAGCCAGTGGATTTAGAGTTTGCTATCCAAAATGATCTGTATATTATCAATGTAGATAGCTTATATGAGCTTGATATTATTGATGAGATTTCAAGACGTTTGAAAAAGGTAGCAAATGTTTGTGTGCGTGTTGAACCAAATGTTCCGTCAGCAACTCACGCAGAATTAGTCACTGCTTATCATGCTAAATCAGGTATCGATTTAGAACAAGCAGAAGAAACATGTCGTCGTATTTTAGAAATGCCATATGTTCATTTACGCGGTTTACATATGCACGTTGGTGATCAAGTTCCAGAATCAGAGCCTTTTGCTAAAGCTACGAAAGTTTTAGTTGATGAATCACGTCGCTTAGAAGAAGTGCTTGGTATTAAATTTGATTTAATCAACGTAGGTGGGGGGATCCCTGTTCCTTATAAATATGATGAAGAAAATGGTAATCCATTAGAAGATAATATGTATGCAGGTATTACTGCACAAGATTTTGCTGATGCTGTTATTAGTGAAGTACACAAATGGCGCACTGATGTTGAAATCTGTATTGAGCCAGGCCGTAAAGTAACAGGCTCAGCAGGTGTGCTTGTAACTGAAGTTGCCTGTGAAAAACGTAAAACCAATTATGATTTAGATGGCAATATTGAAGAGCATGTTGAGTGGAAATTTGTTGATGCTGGTTATAGTGTGCTATCTGATAGTCAACATTTTGATTGGTTCTTCTATGTTTATAATGCTTCAAAAATCAATGAAACACATGATGAGTACATCAAATTGGCTGGTCCTTTATGTGATGGTGGTGACTATTTCCATGTTGGTGTTAAAGGTGAAGAATTCTTAATGCCAAAAGACACTCAAATCGGTGATATTGTTGCTTTCCTTGATGCTGGTGCTTATACCATCGAAAGCCAAACTGTTTATAACAATCGTCCTCGTACTTCTGTTGTAATGATAGATAAAGAAGGCAAGGATAGATTGATTCGCCGTGAGGACACTTACGAAGATATGGTTGGATACGACATATATTAATCATCAATATCTGGGGCATTTTATGCTCCAGATATTATAAAGTGAGGTTATTATGAGTGATTCTAAAGATTCAAGTCTACTTGGTATTAAAGACATTGTTTTTATGAATGTCATTGCAATACTAAGTTTGCGTCAAATTCCTAATGTTGCTCCTTATGGGGCGTCAGCAATGGTACTTTGGTTACTTGCTGCATTTTGTCTTTTCTTCCCATTAGCTATGGTTTGTGGCGAACTTTCAACAGGTTGGCCAAAAGATGGTGGAATTTTTGTTTGGGTAAAAGAAGCATTTGGTAAACGTATCGGTTGGATAGTTGTTGTTTGCTTTTTGTTCTCTTGCGTTCTTTTCTTCCCGTTAATGTTGCAATTTGGTTTTACTGCAATTGGGTATATGTTTAGCGCTGAGTTAGCTCAAAATCAAGTATTTATTGGTGTTGGCTCTATGGTGGTATTCTGGATTTTAACACTGATGAATATTAAAGGGATGCAATGGACTAAAATTATTAATAGTGTGAGTGCATGGCTTGGTGTATTTATTCCAGCCGCTATTATTGTGCTATTAGCTGTTGTATGGTTATTCACAGGGCATCCTATGGCTACAAGCTATAGTCATGTTAGTGATTGGTTACCTGATTTAAGTAGTTGGGATACTATTGTTTTTCTATCTAGCATGATGTTCGCATTTGCTGGTCTTGAGGTGGCTCCGATGATTGCAGGGCGTACACGAGATCCACAACGAGACTTTCCAAAAGCAATGTTGGTTTCAGCTGTGGTTATTGTTGGTATTTATATGGTCGGAACATGGGCTATTAATACTTTATTACCAGCAGCCGATACTGATATCGTAGCGGGTGTTATGCAAGCAATGGAAGCTGCAGCTAAAGAATTGCATATGCCTTGGTTATTACCAGTAATGGCAATTTGTTTGTTTTTTGGTGCATTAGGACAAATAAACTCATGGTTAGTTGGTCCGATTTATATGCTACAAGAAGCATCAAAAGAAGATAATTTGCTTGGAGAACGCATCGGTCGTTTACATCCAGTATATAAAACACCAGCCTTTGCGTTAATTATTCAAGCTGTTATTGTTACAGTACTTTGTTTTTCAACTTTTGTGTCGCCAAGTATTGCAGCAGCATATTGGATGTTAACAGCGTTAACGACAATTTGTTACTTTATTCCGTACTTAGTGATGTTTATTGCATATTATCGTTTACGTATTACTCAACCAGATGTTGCTCGTAGTTTTAAAATTCCGGGTAAGGTGTTGCCAATTGTGTTACCAGCACTTGGTTTCCTATCTACTCTATTTGCTGTGGTATTAGTGTTTATTCCACCTGCGCAAATAGATATGGGGGGGTATGTCGAATATATTGCTAAAATTGTTGGTGGTGCAGTACTTGCCATTGGTTTAGCTGAATGGATTTATTATCGAGCACAAAAACGTAACCGTTTGCAGTAGTAATAATATATAGAGGAGTAAAATTATGTACAAACCTATATTAGAAATTGATTTACGCAAATTAAGAAATAATGCTCGTGTTGAAAAAGATCTATTAGCTAAACACGGTATTGAGGTTATGGCTGTTAATAAAGTTTTTGATGGTTGTGTTGAAACGGCCAAAGCAGTACTTGAAGGCGGTATTGATGTGATTGCTGAATCAAGAACATACAATTTAAAGAAATTAAAAGAAGCTTTAAATTGTAAAACCTGCTTATTGCGGAGCCCTTGTTTAAGTGAAATTAGTGATGTTGTTAGATATGCTGATATTAGCTTAAACAGCGAAAAAGTAGTAATTCAGGCACTTTCTGATGAAGCCGTTAAACAACAAAAAGTTCATCAAGTTTTATTAATGGTTGATATGGGGGATTTACGCGAAGGTATTTGGTTTGAACATATTGATGAAATCATTGATACGGTTAAACTTATTCTTTCTTTACCCGGTGTTGAGCTCTATGGGCTCGGCACCAATTTTAATTGCTATGGTACTGTACTACCTACAGTTAAAAATGGAGTAGACTTTTTAAAAATAGCGCGTAAAGTAGAGCAAGTTTGTAATATTAAAATAAAGTATTTATCGGCCGGTAATTGTACCAGTTACCACTTATTGGATAAAGGTATTTGGCCAGAAGGATTAAATCATTTGAGAATTGGTGGTTTACACGAGTTTGGTATTGAATATGTGGATATGAAATATCTTGACGAGTTTCATCATTCAAATAAACCCGTTGATAAAGCATGTAGTAATATTTATAAATTATATGCGCAAATCATTGAACTCAATAGTAAACCAACAGTTCCTGTTGGTGAATTAGGTGTAGATGCTTTTTTAAACAGTAAAACCTTTGTTGATAGCGGTACACGCAAACGAGCACTTCTTGCCTTTGGACGTCAAGATGTGCCAGCAGAAAGCTGTATACCCATCAATGATGATATTACTGTATTGGGTCAAACCAGTGATCATACCTTGGTTGATATTGAAGATGTTACTCAAACACTTCGTGTTGGCGATGTTATTGGATTTGAGCTTGATTACACTGCTTTACTAATGGCTTGTCAAACTAATGGTGTAGAAAAACGGTTTATTTATTAATTTGTGTTAACTGCTGGGTAACCAGCAGTTTTTATTAATTACTAGGCGGTTTATATGACAACATCTGAATCACAAGAAAACCCTTATCCCAGTAGTAATTTAAAGAAAAACCTAAAAAATCGTCATTTATTGATGATTTCATTAGGTGGATCAATTGGTACTGGATTATTTATTGGTATTGCAGCTCCACTTAGCACAGTTGGTCCATTAGGAACAATTATTGCTTATTTAATGGCAGGAAGCATAATGCTTTCAACAATGTTATGTTTAGGTGAACTTTCTTGTGCATTTCCTCATGCAGGTTCATTTCAACACTATGCGTTGATGTTTATACCCAATCCGATTTGGAGTTATACCATCGGTTGGTTGTATTGGCTTAGTTGGGTACTATCTATGGCGGCAGATTTAACCGCTGCTTCAATGATTGCTCACCAAACCTTTCCTTCGATTCCTATTTATCTTTTTAGTCTATTAATTCTAATTGTTCTTACTTCAGTGCATTTAACCTCTGTTCGTGCATTTGGAGAAAGTGAGTATTGGTTTTCAACTATTAAGGTTCTTGCGATTATTGCATTTATTGGGGTGGGGATTTATTTACTTAATCACCAATATAGCGAAACGCATATCTTACCAACATTTAAAACCGAAAAAGGGTGGTTTCCTAATGGTTTTTTAGCCATATTGGTTTGTATGACTATCGTGACCTATTCCTTTCAAGGCGTCGAATTAATTGGTAGTGCAGCTGGTGAGGCGCAATCTCCACAGTCTGTGTTACCCAAAATTATTACTGGTGTTGCTTTTCGCATTATTCTATTTTATGTTCTGGCTATTGCTGTTTTAGCCCTTGTTTATCCATATGGAACGGTTCATTCTGAAATTAGCCCATTTGTGTGGGTATTTAATAAAGCAGGAATTTCAATAGCTTCGTATTTAATGCTTTTTGTTATTTTTTGTGCGGCAATATCGGCGGCTAATTCTGCAATTTATGCCAGTTCAAGAATGCTGTGGTCTATGGCACAAGATAAACTCGCACCTCAATATTTTTCAGACGTAAATAAGCGTGGAGTGCCCACAAAAGGTATTTTATTTATTGCTATTATTGCGCTAGTTTCACTATTTTCTAAATATATTGCCGCTGAAAAATTGTATATTTATTTAGTAGCGGGAACAGGGCAAGTGGGATGTTTTGCATGGATTATTATTGCTTGGTGTCAATATCAGTTCCGTAAGGGAGTAAATAACGGTAAATTTCCCAAAGGGATGGTAAAGTTCAAATCGCCATTATTTCCTTGGCTAGCAGGGGTTTCTATTATTGTTAATATTGTGATTATTATTGGTGTTTGGTTTGGGGAGTCAGGACATTTTATTTTATTATCAGAAGTTGTTTTAGTAATAATTATTTTGGTTTCTTACTTTTTTTATAAGAAACGAAATTCTTTAATAATAAAAACGTTAGATTAATTTTATTGACCTACTAATTTGTTTGTAATCACCTAATAAATCAGTTTAGGTGATTACATTTAATTTTTAAAATCAGATTATTAATGTTTTTACTATTTGTGATTTATCTTTATTTTAAAGCACTAAATTAAGTGCGTTTGCTTGGTATAATCTTGATTAAATCCTTTTTGATACAAGTTATTTTAGAAAAGCTGATACACCCGTAAAAACGACTTGCGCAGCAATAGCTGATATTAGTAACCCAGTAAGTTTTGATAAGATAGCAATACCTGTGTTTTTTAATACTTTAGCAATACTTTTTGCACATAATAGCATTGCATAAATTCCTGAAGATGCAATGAATAAAGAAACAGCGCCAATCATATTGGCTGCAAAGCCTACGGAGCTTGTTCCCATAACAATGATAGTACCAATGGAAGCGGGTCCCATACAAAGTGGAATTGCAAGGGGTACAACACTGATATCGTCATCACTGTTAATTTTGTTCTTTTCTGGAGAATCATTCATTAGTGACACCGCAGTGATAAATAGCAACGCTCCAGAACCAATTCGGAATGCATCAAGAGTAAAACCAAAGACACTAAACATGGTATTACCAAAAAAGAATAGCACTATACCGATGATAAATACGGCACAGGATGTTTTGAGTGCTGTTTTGCGTCTAAGCTGTTCGTCGTATTGTTTTGTGCCACTTAAAAATGCACTTAAAACAGCAGGAGGTGTCATTAATGCAAATAGCTTTACAGTTGTGGCAAGGATATTAACAAGATAGTCATCCATAGTGTTACCTTTCAAAGAATAACAATTAAATTCCCTTTAATTTTGTTAATATTATTAGTTGCTAGGGAATGATTTTTGTTAGATACAAAAACGGTCACCAAAAAGGTGACCATGTTTAATCTGATATTTTTTAATTGGTTTTAGACAATTAAACCAATAAAATTTAGTTAAGGCGCTCTTTGATACGAGCTGCTTTACCACGAAGTTCGCGTAAGTAGTAAAGTTTAGCTTGACGTACTTGACCACGACGTTTCACAGTAATTGAATCAACAATTGGTGAGTGAGTTTGGAATACTCGTTCAACACCTTCACCATTCGAAATCTTACGTACGGTAAATGCAGAGTGCAAACCACGATTACGAATGCCAATAACAACACCTTCATAAGCCTGAAGACGTTTTTTGTTACCTTCAACAACCCATACTTTTACTTCAACCGTGTCACCAGGGCGAAAAGACGGGATGTCTTTTTTCATTTGTTCTTGTTCTAATTGCTGAATAATTGCATTTTTCATAATATTATCTCTTACTAGTTATACTGAAATATTAATTGCTTAGTTTGTCACTGTATTCTTGTTGGAATTCAGCGAGTAAACATTGCTCTTCATCAGTCAGAGCTAGATTTGCAAGAAGATCTTCTCTTCTTAACCAAGTTCGTCCTAGTGATTGTTTTAATCGCCAGCGACGAATCGCTTCATGGTGACCAGACATTAATACGTCAGGTACCGCCATTCCATCTAACACCTCAGGACGAGTATAGTGTGGACAGTCAAGTAAACCGTTAGCAAAAGAGTCTTCTTTTGCCGATGATTGGTGATTTAGCACGCCAGGAATAAACCTTGCTAATGCATCAATCATGGTCATCGCAGGTATTTCACCACCACTTAACACGTAGTCTCCAATTGACCATTCTTCGTCAATTTCGGTTTGAATAACGCGTTCATCTATACCTTCGTATCGTCCACAAATCAAAATTAAATTTTGATTTTGTGACAATTCACAAACACCTTGTTGGTCTAATTTGCGCCCTTGTGGGGAAAGATAGATTACTTTTGTATTGTTACCTGACACTGTTTTTGCCGCATGAATTGCATCTTTAAGTGGTTGAACCATCATTAACATGCCGGGACCACCACCATAAGGCCTATCATCGACTGTTTTATGCTTATCATGCGCAAAATCGCGAGGGTTCCAATATTCTACTGTTAACAACCCGTTTTTAACGGCTCGACCAGTTACGCCATAACAGGTAATAGCTTGAAACATTTCGGGAAAAAGGCTAATTACGCCAATCCACATAGTTTTACCTTACCAATTAAAAAGCAGGATCCCAATCGACCACAATCATTTTTGTTGTTAAATCAACTTGTTTTATAAATTGATTATCAACAAAAGGGATTAAACGTTCTGTTGCTCTAAATGCATCTTTTAGATTTGCTTTAACCACTAATACATCGTTAGATCCGGTTTCCATCAAATCAGTTACCAGTCCTAAATCATAGTTATTAACTGTTTTAACTCGGCACCCAATGAGATCTTTCCAATAAAAATCACCATTGCTAAGTTTTGGTAATTTTTCTGCATCAACAAACACTTCAATATTGGTTAATGCAATGGCTTGATCACGATCATCAATGCCTTTAAGTTTTACAATCATATCATGATTATGCGGTTTAAAGCTCTCTACAATTACCTCTTGCCATTGCCCAGCATGCTGGATATACCAAGGAGTGTAATCAAAAATGCTATCTGGGAATTCTGTAAACGAAAAAATTCTGAGCCATCCGCGAATGCCGTAGCTTGAACCAAGTTTACCAACAACAATAAGATTCTCAGTATTCATCATTACAGTGATTATCAATTACTAAATTAAGCAGCTTTTTGTGCTTGTTTAATTAGTGCATTAACACGATCAGAAACAGTTGCACCTAAACCAACCCAATGATTTACGCGATCAAGATCTAAACGTAATTCTTCTGCTTTACCTTGTGCAATTGGATTAAAAAAGCCAATGCGCTCAATAAAACGGCCATCACGTGGGTTACGGCTATCAGTGACAACTACTTGATAAAAAGGGCGCTTTTTAGAGCCACCACGAGCTAAACGAATAGTTACCATAACATCCTCTTAAATTAAAAAATAATCTTTTTTCTGCCCAACACGGACAAAATCAAAGCCCCTGAATTATACTCTTTCTAGCAAAAAGTGCAATGGCTGTTTGTTGATGAAGCGGTGTTATATTGATTGACTTAAACTAACTTAAAAAAGAATAGAAAAAAATGATACTAACTATAATTTATTTAATTTAAGTGGAAATCGATAAATATAATAAAATAGTGATTTTTATTTTTTGTTCTTTTTGTGAAAAAAAGCTCTCTTTAAAACATCAAAAAAGCCAAGTGAGCGTACCATTTTTTGCCCGTCAACATAAACTCGAATGGCTTTTAATACCTTCTTGGGCTCTTTAGATGCAAAGGTGAATGTGCCGTTTTTTTTTGTTTGTATTGAATAACGAGGGATCCATCTACCACCTAACAATACAGAAGCAATCACATAATCAATTTCATTCCATGGTATTTGGATATATTTGCGTGGATCGTGTTGATGATAAAACTCGAAGGCTTTGTCACCAATTATTATATTGCCGTATTCAGATAAGCCTGTAAATGCGGTTGCTTTCATTGTTAAATCAACTTTAGTATTTAATGATTGAACCATCTACCCGATATCCATGCAAAGTTCGAATGATTAATGACACCTTTTTATCACATGGTGTGATAAAAAGGTTAATGTAATAGTAAATAGAAAGTTGGCACTATTTTAAAATATCATACTTTCTAAATATATAGGCATAGCTATATGTTTATAAAAGACCGATTACATGGCCAACAATACCTACTATAAATAATCCCAAAATAATTAGGATTGGTGATACTTTTTTACGAAGTAACCACATGCAAAAGAAAGTCAATAGTAAGGGGACAAGTCCAGGTATTAACTGATCCAAGTTATTTTGTAAGGTGGTTACCTTTTGTTGAGTTAGTGATAATCCGCTTTGCATTTGAATTAATGCTTGTTGAATGCCTTCAGCACCTACTGGTAATGTATTCCAATCAATAAAAGCACCATTGTCTAGCTTGACAGTAGATACGACTGGTTGGAATTTAATTGATACCCATCTTTGTACTAAGGCTGCCAGTACAAACATTCCTAAAATAGAAGCTCCTTTGGTGATTTTTTGTAGTAATCCGCCTGATAAATTATCGGTTATTTTAGAGCCTGTACGGTAACCAAATTCTTGGGTATACCACATGAAGCCCCAACGAATAATATTCCATAATAAGAAGAATAAAATTGGTCCCAAAATATTACCGCTTAGTGCAAGTGAAGCGCCAAGAGCGCCGAGCATTGGACGTACGGTAAACCAGAATACAGGATCACCCACACCCGCTAATGGTCCCATCATCCCAACTTTTACCCCTTGAATTGCTACGTCATCAACAGCAGCTCCATTAGCTCGTTCCTCTTCAAGTGCAAGAGTTACCCCAAGTACTGGAGAAGCTAAATAAGGGTGAGTATTAAAAAATTCTAGGTGACGCTTAAGAGCAGCAGAGCGATCCTCTTTGGTGGTATATAATTTTTTGATAGCAGGGATCATTGAATAGACCCATCCACCATTTTGCATACGTTCATAGTTCCAAGACCCTTGGAGGAAGGTTGAACGCCAAGCAACCGCTAAACGATCTTTTTTGTTTAATTGGATTCTATCAGTCATTTTCTTCTCCAAGTTTTTAGTAATCATTTAAAATATCATCTAGTGGATCACCTTTGCTACCACAATTGGATGAATTGCCACGTTCAGAAAGATTGAGGTAAATTAGTGCTAATGCTATACCTAAAGCGCCAAGTGCAATCAGTGTTAATTGTGATATCGCTGCAACGACAAAACCAATAATGAAAAATGGCCATACTTCTCGGTTTGCCATCATATTGATTACCATTGCATAACCAACAGCAACAACCATTCCACCACCAATAGCCATTCCTGTTGTTAGCCATTCTGGCATTGCTTCTAGTGTACTTCTAACAATTTCAGCAGGAATAAAGAGTAATGCAGCAGCTGGGATTGCGATACGTAAACCTTGTAAACAGATACCTAAAATTTGTAACCATTCAATTTTTTGAATATTGCCTTCCTCCGCTGCCGCATCCATCATGTGTACTAATGGAACAGCAATAGTTCGTACAATCATGGTTAAGAATAGCCCTGCAACGGCAAGTGGAATAGCTACAGCTATAGCGGTAGATACACCAGCTATACCTTGGCCGCCTAATACTAAAATAATTGATGAAGCAACCGATGCTAAAGCTGCATCAGGTGCTACTGCCGCCCCAATATTGGCCCAACCGAGTGCAATCATTTGCAACGACCCGCCTAATACAACCCCCGCTTCTAAATTACCTGTTACAAGTCCAATTAAAGAACAAGCCACTAAAGGTTGGTGGAATTGAAACTGATCTAAAATACCTTCCATACCAGCTAGAAAGGCAATAACTATCACTAAAATGATAGCAATAATTGGCAATGTCATAATATAACCCCTTAAATAAACTAATTCTTTTGTTGCGCCAATTCTTCTTTCGCTTTTTTCAATAATTCGTCCATATTACTGCTAGAGTCATTAGGTACTTTGCGAACATCAAATTTCACATTTTTTGTTTTTAATTTTTCAAATGTATCAACATCATCAGCATTCATTGACAGCACTTTATTAACCATAACCTTTCCTACGGAATGGGCCATTGAACCAATATTAAGTTCATTGATATCAACACCGCCCTCTATGGTTCGTAGCACATCTTGTGGATTTTCAAATAGAAGTAGCGCTTTGGTATTACCAAAACGAGGATCGCGTGAAACTTCAATAATTTTTTTAACTGGAACTACATTTGCTTTTACACCAGGAGGCGCTGCTTCTTGGATGAGTTTTTTTCTTAATTCATCTTTTGCAACCGAGTCAGAAACAACAATAATCCGGTTCGGATTGGTTGATTTTGTCCATGCTGTCGCCACTTGCCCATGTAATAGGCGTGAGTCAACACGAGCTAACACAATTTTCATTTTACCATCTCCAAGTACTGTTCCTTCGGGGATAGTATTTGCGTTTTTAGTAGAAGTAGAAGATTGTATTGGTATTTCGACTGTTGTTCGAACACCTTCTTTGCTTGGTTCAATAATTGCGGTAGCAATTTCTTTCGCCGTTTCCATTGAGAAACGAGATGAATAGGCTTCAATTAACATTGGTAAATTTAAACCAGCAACAATAGCCCAATTACTATGTTCACCACATAAATTGTTAGCTTGATTAAATGGTGTTCCTCCCCATAAATCTACTAAAAACAGGACTTCTTCTTGATTAGCAAATGTCGCAATCGCTTCAAGCATTCGTTCTTTTAAACTTTCAGGACTATCACTTGGGTGCAAGGTAACAGCTTTAACATTTTCTTGCTCTCCAAATATCATCGATCCTGATTGTAGAATACCTTCCGCAAACTCACCATGAGTTGCTAGGATGATTCCAACCATATAACGACCTCCTAATTTTTTATATTAATTGCATAATATATAAAATAAAAATATCTAGTTATTTTACAGAAAAAAATAAGTTAAAAATTATGTGAGCATCACATTTTAATAAAAAACTTAATTTTTTATTGTTTATTAAAGTAAATTTAGTCTATCTTACAGTGTTTGACGAATAAAACCATTTTCTTTTTTTAGTCTCACTCTGGCTTGCTCTGCATTTAAACCTGAAAGAATCATCAAAATAGCAGTTTTACAATGCTTATTACTTTCGGTTAATGCGGTAATGGCTTTTTCTCGAGTGCAATCGGTAGCCTGCATAACAATGGATATTTGCCGTTCAACAAGTTTGGCGTTGGTAGCTTGTACGTCAACCATCAAATTACTATAGACTTTGCCGATTTTTATCATGCTGGCAGTGGTTAACATGTTGAGGACTAATTTTTGTGCTGTGCCCGCTTTCATTCTGGATGAGCCAGTAATTACTTCTGCACCAACGATTGGTGTAATAGCAATATTGGCTAAATTAATCATTGGAGCTAATGGGTTACAGCATAAGCTAATCACTGTTGCTCCAATTGATTTAGAATATTGCATAGCACCTATTACATAAGGTGTGCGCCCACTAGCGGCAATGCCAACTAAAACGTCATTTGAGCTAAAATTAATGTTTTTTAAGTCAGTAATTGCCAATTCTGGGTTATCCTCGGCGTTTTCAACCGCCTTAAAAATGGCTGTTTTGCCTCCAGCAATTAAGCCAATAACTTGTTCTGGTGAAGTGCCATAAGTTGGTGGACATTCACTTGCATCTAAAATACCTAATCGGCCTGAAGTGCCAGCACCTATATAGATTAGTCTACCTTGATTTGAGAATGCTAAACTAATCGCATCAACGGCTTTTGCGATATTGGGTAATTCTTT
Source organism: Gilliamella sp. GillExp13 (assembly GCF_001690815.1). Taxonomy (NCBI): domain Bacteria; kingdom Pseudomonadati; phylum Pseudomonadota; class Gammaproteobacteria; order Orbales; family Orbaceae; genus Gilliamella; species Gilliamella sp. GillExp13. The sequence continues at coordinate 28,031 of NZ_LZHJ01000101.1, forward strand.
TTCAATAGCCAATGCGACTTTTTTATCTTCATTATTGATGATTTGTAGCATTTCTAATGTTGAACAGTTATCTATTTTTTCGCTATTAGGATTACGACTTTCTGTTAGCATCGCTGATAGATTAATGTGATTCATTATTTTTTAACCCTAACCATAATAAAAATATAACTAAAGCAAATAAGCTCCCAAAACCAACACCGATAGCAGTAACCGATAAATTTAAAGCAACGGCTAACGTATAAAATCCTAACATTACCATCATTGCAGTATATTCGCTTAAATTTTGCACTGAAATAACACTACCAGCACCAACTAACTCTTTACCTATTTTTTGAATAAAGGCATTTAATGGCACTAAAAAGAACCCACCTAATGCACCAATAACAATAAGTAGTATATAAGATGAAATGATATGGCTTTGTAATGTAAAAGCGATTACAGCTATTCCCATCATTATTCCTGCTGGAATACAACGTAATGTGTTGTTAATATTAATAAATGTACTAGCTAGACCTGCGCCAATAACAATACCGATAGCAACGATTGCATTAAGGTTTGTTGGTGTTGCGTTGTCATGAATATTTAAGATAGCTGGAACCCAACTAATTAATAGAAAACGTAAAGTAATACCAGCTCCCCAAAATAAACTGGTACCCAATAGTGTAAATAAAACACGTTTATTATTGCATATGATTTCTAATGTATTAGTAAAATCGTTTACCATATTGATAAATTGCCATGAAATATTTTGCCGTGCAGCAGGTAATTTAGGAATAAAAAAATTAGCAATAACAGCTAGCCCATACACTAACACGCACACAAGTAAGGAAGCGCTCACATTAAGATCGGCAATATGACCACCAGCTAGCGAACCAAGTAAAATGGCGGCAATGGTTGATGCTTCTATTAACCCATTTGCTTTAACTAAATTATCACCTGTAGTTAGTTCGCCTAAAATTCCATATTTAGCGGGAGAGTAGGCCGCAGCACCTATACCAACTAAAAAGTAACCAACAAAAGGACTTATATTTAAACAAATACAACCTGCACCTAATAATTTGATGCTATTTGAAATCATCATTGCTTTGCCTTTTGACATGCTGTCAGCAAATTGCCCCACAAAAGGTGAAAGTATGATAAACGGTGCGACAAAACTAATTTGTAATACCGATTGGCTCCATGTTGGATAATGTAAATTCTTAATGAAAGCTAAAATAGCAAAAAAGATTGCATTATCAGCAAATGCTGAAAAAAACTGCGCAAGCATGGTTGCAACCATGCCTTTGCTTAATAGAGAATGTTGTTTCATGTGACATCCTTTAGTTTATTCGTCAGCCATTTTTCGTAAAGTAATAAAATCAATTTTACCTGTACCTAGTAGTGGTAACTCTTTTACTATACGAATATCACGAGGAACGGCTAATGCTGGAATGCCCAATTCTTGAGATGCTTGATTAAGTTGCTCTCGATTTAATTTTGTTGAGGTAGTAAATAAGACAATTGCTTCCCCTTTAGCTGCATCGGCTTTGACTGTTGCACCGTGCATTGCATCAGAGTCAACTTTTTTTGCTAAGGATTCAACACTTTCTAATGAAACCATTTCACCGGCGATTTTTGCAAATCGTTTCAAGCGTCCTTTAATTGTCACAAACCCCTCACTATCAATAGCAACGATATCGCCGGTATCATACCAACCTTTTTCGGCTTGTCCATTTTCATCAGCTGCTACTGGTTCTTCAAGTTTGCCGGGATTTTCCACCCGTAAATAGCCTTTCATCACATTAGGTCCTTTGACTTGCAATTGGCCGCCATCGCTAATGCCTGGAATGTGAATTAATCTTGATACCATGCCTGGAAGTAATCGCCCTACAGTACCAGCTTTAAATGCCATAGGAACATTAAGCGCTACAACAGGTGCACATTCGGTAACGCCATAGCCTTCTAAAATACGAATACCATATTTATCTTTCCATTGTTCTCGTACTGCATCTGATAATTTTTCGGCACCTGCAACAACATAGCGTAAACGCATAAAATCATATGGGTGCGCATAACGGGCATAGTTTGCCAAGAAAGTTGGCGTACCAAATAAAACCGTACAATTTTGGTCATAAATAATTTCAGGGACCATACGGTAATGTAATGGATTTGGATATAAAAATGTACGGCTACCTGAAAATAGCGGTAAAAATAATCCTGCTGTAATACCAAAAGCATGGAATAATGGTAGAGCCGACATGAAGCGATCTGCAGGGGTTGGATCTATAACCGTTCGAATTTGTTCAACATTAGCAAGTAGGCTTCCATGACTATGAGCAACACCTTTAGGGTTTCCCTCTGAACCAGAGGTAAACAGTACTAGTGCTTCGTCATCGCTTGATTGTTGGTATTTAATTAAGCGTGGAATATATTGATGCACTGCAACATAAAGCTTATCTTTTAAAGTTAAGTTTTTACGCAAATCTTCAAGAAAACACCACTTAACGTCTTTGATTTCTTCAAGTAGATAATCAAGTTTACCTTTTCTAATAAATTTGCGTGAAGTAATAATCGTTTTGATTTCAGCAGCAGTAATGGCACAGTTTAAGCCTTTTGTTCCCGCAGTATAGTTAAGCATTGCTGGAATTCGATTTTTTACGGACAAACCAAAAATAGTTGCAACAGTAATGGTTGCATTGGGTAATAAAACACCAACTCGCTCTTTATTTTTAGTAATTTTGGCAATAATACAACTAACACCTATAATTTGTTTTAATAAACTGCGATAAGATGCTTCTTGAGTTGTTGGGTCTTGTACCATTCTTGATTTCACGCCATAGCGAACTTGTGCTTCTAATAATGCTTCAAACAGCGTTAACTTTGGACGACTTGCCATGCGTGCGTTCATCATAATTTGATGAAGTTTTTCACCTGCAATATAACGCCTTTCACTAGCTTTAGGCGCATCGGGCATTGGAATAGATGTAGGGTTAAGTACATGAATGGTTATTTTAGGGAATAAACGACGTTTAAATAAACCTTTTAAACGACTAGTTAAAGTAAATTCAGCACCTTCGATCCACACTGGTACAATGGTGGCTTGAGAGCGAGCAGCAACAAAAGCAGCGCCATCATAAATTTTCATTAATGAGCCAGTTATAGTAATTCTTCCTTCAGGGAATATGACTATCGGGCGGCCTTTTTCAACTTCGCGAACTAATCGCTTTATTGCCATTGGACTAAGCGGGTCCATTGGCACAAAATCAACATAACGCTTTGCTAAGCGGACTAACCAATGATTAATATAACCCGAATAAATAGCAAAGACTGGTCTTACGGGTAAAAATACGCCAATTAGAATACCATCAAGGAACGATACATGGTTAGGTGTAATAAGAAGTCTATCTTGTTTTAAATTTTCTAAATCGCCATTAATTCTTACATGGAATAGGATCTTTAAGGAAAATTTTAATATTTTAAATAACATCTGATATTCTCAAATATCGTGCAAAATTACACATTGTAATAATAGTGAAAATATAGTGGATATACAAGAACTGAAGTTTTTGTTATATAAAACAGTTTTTTATGGTTTAATTGACAATAAATCTTGATCTAAAAAATAAATAATAGATACTAAAGTTCAGAAAATATAGAAAATCAATAAGGAATAAAAATGCTTATTTTAACGGCCAATGATATTGAAAGATTTTATACAATGAAAGATGCAATAGCTGCAGATAAACAAGCTTTGAAAATCTATAGCCAAGGAAACAGTGATGTGCCGTTACGAATAAATTTTGATATGCAAAAGGGACAATGCTTGTTTATGCCCGCACATCTTAAAGGTAGCGACATTGTGGGTATAAAAATTGTTTCGGTATTTCCTGACAATCCTAAATTGGGTAAACCATCAGTACCTGCTCAAGTTTTAATGTTAGACCCGCAAACAGGTGAAGTCTGTGCTATGTTAGATGGCACTTTTGTCACTCAGCTTCGTACAGGAGCCGTTCAAGGTGCAGCAACCGATTTGCTGGCGCGTAAAAATGCTAGTCGAGGAGTGTTGATAGGTACTGGTGGGCAAGCTGTATCTCAATTAGAGGCAATGTTAACTGTTCGTTCACTTACTGATGTCGCTATTTTTGATATTGATACACAAAAAGCGGAACAATTTACAGAAGAGATGAAACATCGTTTTGCTCATTTTTCTACTAATTTTTATTTTTCAAAAAATTTGGATGATGACATTAGTCAGGCTGATATTATTACTTCGGTTACAACCTCAAAAGTTGTGACATTTAATGGCGAAAAAGTAAAACCTGGCACGCACGTTAATGGAGTGGGTGCTTATACACCAGAAATGCATGAAATTCCAGAATGTATTGTTGAAAAGGCGAATATTCGTGTAGTTGATACTAAAGAAGGTGTATTTGCTGAAGCAGGCGATATTATTGATCCAATTAAACAACAATTGGTATCAGAAGATGATTTTTTAGAGTTAGGAGATTTAGTGATAGATCCAACCCAATGCCGTCTAAATGAACAGCAAATTACGCTGTTTAAAACTGTTGGTACAGCTGTATTAGACGTGTATATTGGCTACGATATTTATCTTAAAGCAAAAGAAAAAGGAATTGGTACGTTTTTATAATACTCAGATATCAAGTTAGTATAATTTCGTGTCAAAAAGTTTCAGGTAACTAGGTGTTTGAGTATAAAAATTAACTTTTTAGTTCTTCTTTTTTTGAACGCCTAAGTAATGCCACCGCTGCTTGTTTTGGATCTTTATTTTCATAAATAACTTGATAAATTTGTTCAGTGATTGGCATATCTACATGATATTTTTGAGCTAATAACCAGACTTCTTTTGTATTATTGCGACCTTCAACAACTTGGCCAATAGCATCTTGAGCTTCTTGAATGGATTTATTTTGGCCAAGTAACATTCCAAAACGACGATTACGGGATTGATCATCGGTACATGTTAAAACCAAATCACCTAATCCAGCCATTCCCATAAAGGTTGCTGGATCTGCCCCCAATACTGCACCTAAACGCATCATTTCGGCAAGTCCACGTGTAATTAGCGCTGTTCTAGCATTGGCGCCAAAGCCAAGACCATCAGATAATCCAGCACCAATAGCGATAACATTTTTAATTGCACCACCAAGTTGCACTCCAATAAAATCTTTGCAGCTATAGACTCGGAAGCTTTTGCTACAATGAAACAAAGTTTGCAGTTGATTTAAAAAATGCTCATTAGTTGATGCTACAGTTACTGCTGTTGGTAATCCAGATGCGACTTCTTTAGCAAAAGTTGGGCCAGAAATGACCGCTAATGGAATCTGATTGCCCAAAATTTCCTTTGCAACATCTTGTAATAATCGGCCAGTATTAACTTCAAGTCCTTTTGTAGCCCAGACAATTTTTGTATCTTGGCGTAAAAAAGGTTTGATTTGAGTCAAAATACTTGCAAAAGCATGACTTGGCACCACAATAAGTAAAATTGGTGCTGCTGAAACTGCCATTTTTAAATCAGTTTCAATTTGTAACAGATCTGGGAAAGGAATATTCGGTAGAAACTGTTTATTTTGTCTATCATGCTGCAAAATGGTCATTTTATCAGGATTGTGCCCCCATAATAAAGTTGAGTGACCATTCCGAGCCAGCAAAATAGCTAAAGAGGTTCCATAAGATCCAGCGCCAATTACTGTTACTGCAGCATCTTTTTTCATAATCATCTAATAAATTTATTATCAGTTAATTGTAATACAATGACTATTGTAGTGTTTCTTTTGATTCAGCTTCAGCTTGTTGTTGCTGAATATAGTTCATAAATAGTGCTTCAAAATTTACTGGTTCTAAATTCACTTGTGGGAATGTACCTTTATTTACTAAACTTGAAATTACTTCACGAGCATAAGGGAACAAAATATTTGGACAATAAGCACCAACACAATGTTGAATTTGGCCTTCGTCAAATCCAACAAGTGAGAAAATACCCGCTTGAGTAACTTCACAGATATACACAACTTCGTTTTGTTGTTTTACTGTTACAGTGACGCGAAGTACAACTTCATATACATTTTCACTTAAAACTTGCGAAGATGAATTTAATTCAAGATTCAGTTCTGGTTGCCATTGTTTAGTAAAAATTTCTGGAACATTATTAGTTTCAAATGAAACATCTTTAGTATAAATACGTTGAATAGCAAACTGTGTTTCTGGTTGTTGTGTATTGTTTTGTTCTGTCATGATAAAACCTTATTTTTTATAATATTATTTTCTAACTAATGGTAAATTCTCGCCGTTCCATCCAGCAATACCGTCTTTTAATACAAAGACATTTGAAAAACCTTGTTTAACAAGTATTTCACCTATACCTGTTGATGATAAACCATTCTCATCAATTAAAATAATGATATTTTCTTTAAACTTTTCAATTGTTTTTGCACTTGCATTTTTAATATCGGTAGGCAAAATGTTATGAGAATCTGTTATATGTCCTTTTTTGAAACTATCAGCAGTGCGAATATCAATAATAACTGCTTCTTGTTTATTTACCATATGGATTGCTTGGGCATTATTGATAACTTTAACTTTAGATAGTTTGCCTTTAATGGTTAGTACAATGATTGCGACAAATAGTACAATCCAACCTAGGGACAGTAAAAGATGATTTTTTACAAAAGGTAGAATTTCGAGTGTTATAAAGTCCATACTTGTATAATTACCTAGTTTCTTCAATATAAGGAGTGATTATAGCGATATTATGCACTGAAATACAGCACCAATAAGAAAATCTTGCAATTTTATAAATAATATTTATTTAATTTTAAGGGATAGGTTAATGAGATTGAAACAATTTATTTTTTTGGTATATATTGTATTTGTCATTATTTTTCCTGTTGATGCTGAACATACAAAGTTCTCTTGCTTGGTTAATAATAAATGGATATGACACAAATCAAGATGTATTTAAGGCAATTAATCTTTATTATTCTTATCGTTATTTTAATCGTTTGATGAAGATTTAATGACTGAAAATATCTTTCGCACAAATTATTTTGTGTTTCAACAAAAACAGTTAAATTTACTGTTTGTCGATATTATTTCCTGACAGATCTAATACATTAATAGAATTCAATGATTATATTGATCAGATAAAAAATTAGAGATTGAGATATAAAAATAAAACATGCTGATTTTTTCGTCCCTTTTTAATTTTGATGCAAAGTTAACTTGTCGTGATTATACCACGCCAAGTTATTTTCAATATGGACGTTGTGATATTGATGATCATGGGTAAACAAAAACGATTAAAGGCATTTATAAAATAGAAGGGAAATATGTAGCGCTCAAAAGTATTTGACTAAAAAATGGCTATGGCTGAATTTAAATTGATTTGTTATTGAGGAACAGGCTGTAAGCAAATAACGATCATTAACCCAGAAGATGATATGTATTACGACGTAGTATTTATTTCAGAAGAAACTATTAAAAATGATTGGAATAAGATAACGTTCTATTAAATTGTTTCTAGTGATCGAGAGCCATTGCCTGTATAGTTTTGGGCGCATTACTGGCAGATTGCCTACGACTGGTAATTTATCATTGCTATAAGTGTAAATATTGTAGATTTAGATAATAAACGGCATTCAAAGTATTATGGATGATTTTGGTGCATTAAGTTGGTGCCTTTCTAACCATTATGGTGCAGAATTAAGATCTATGTTACTATTTATTGTACATACATTCATGAATGTACCGTTAAAAAATTGGCATTAAATTTGCATACGTTATAGCAATTTGGTAAGAATACCTTAAAAACTGAACAATTATTATTTGTCCTCAATGGAGAAGATACATGTCTATACTAAAAGTTTTAACACAAATTAAAGAAAATGAGGTTAAGTTTGTTGATTTACGTTTTACCGATACAAAAGGTAAGGAGCAACACGTTACAATTCCTGTTAGTCAAATTGATGATAGCTTTTTTGAAGATGGTAAGATGTTTGACGGTTCATCAATTGCAGGTTGGAAAGGTATTAATGAATCAGATATGGTGCTAATGCCAGATACATCAAGTGCTGTTATAGATCCTTTTTTTGAAGATGTGACATTAAATCTCCGTTGTGATGTTTTAGAGCCTGCAACATTACAAGGATATGATCGTGACCCACGTTCAATTGCTAAACGTGCCGAAGAATTTTTAAAATCATCAGGTATTGCTGATACAGTTATTTTTGGCCCTGAACCAGAATTTTTCTTATTTGATGATGTTCGTTTCGGTTCACCAATGTCAGGTAGCTTTGTACATATCGATGATATTGAAGCTGCTTGGAACTCAGGTACTAAATATGAAGATGGTAATAAAGGCCATCGTCCTGGTGTAAAAGGTGGTTATTTCCCACTTCCTCCGGTTGATTCATCACAAGATATCCGTTCTGAAATGTGCTTAATTATGGAGCAACTTGGCTTAGTGGTTGAAGCTCACCACCATGAAGTTGCAACAGCTGGCCAAAATGAGATTGCCTGCCGTTTCAATACATTAACTAAAAAAGCTGATGAAGTTCAAATTTACAAATATGTTGTACAAAATGTGGCACATGCTTACGGTAAAACTGCGACATTTATGCCAAAGCCTATGTTTGGCGATAACGGTTCTGGTATGCACTGTCACCAATCACTTGCTAAAGATGGCGTAAATCTTTTTGCTGGTGACAAATATGCTGGCCTTTCTGAAATGGCATTATTCTATATTGGTGGTATTATTAAACACGCTAAAGCAATTAATGCATTTACTAATCCTGCAACTAACTCTTATAAACGCCTAGTTCCAGGATATGAAGCACCAGTTATGCTTGCATATTCTGCTCGTAACCGTTCTGCATCAATTCGTATCCCAGTTGTTACTAGTCCTAAAGCGCGACGTATTGAAGTTCGCTTCCCAGATCCAGCAGCTAACCCATACTTAGCATTTGCTGCTCAGTTAATGGCTGGTTTAGACGGCATTATCAATAAGATTCATCCAGGTGATGCCATGGATAAAAACTTATATGACTTACCACCAGAAGAGTCTAAATTAATTCCTCAGGTTGCGGGGTCACTTGAAGAAGCACTTAATGCATTAGATGCAGATCGTGAATTCTTAACACGTGGTAACGTATTTACTAACGATACTATTGATGCATACATTGATTTAAAACGTCAAGACGTTGATCGTGTACGTATGACACCACACCCAGTTGAGTTTGAAATGTACTATAGTCTATAAACTATATAGTAATTTAACCTATCAAACCACCGTTAATTTGCGGTGGTTTCTAATCAGGACGGAAAACCAACGATGACATTTAATAATGAATCTGATGCTAATCTTGTTCTCGATTCTATGATTACAAGTATTTTATTACTTGATACTAAACTTAATATTTTGTATGCCAATATTGCTGCGCAGCAATTATTAGCACAAAGTTCAAAAAAATTATTAGAAAGTTATCTTCCTGATTTGCTGGGATACTTTTCTTTGGATATAGATTTAATGCTCAGTACATTAGAGCAAAATCAAGGTTTTACAGATAATGAAGTCAATTTAGTTATCAATAATGAATTACATATTTTAACATTGACCGCTCAACTATTAGTTAATGGACAGATTTTAATTGAAATGACTCCATTAAATAGCCATAAACGTCTTAGCCAAGAACAATTGCAACAAGCGCAACAGAGTGCAGCTCGTGAATTAGTTCGTGGACTAGCTCATGAAATTAAAAATCCACTAGGAGGGCTTCGAGGCGCTGCTCAATTATTATCACGTGAACTACCTAAAAATGAATTGCAAGATTACACAAAAATTATTATTGAACAAGCGGATAGGTTAAGAAATCTGGTGGATAGGTTATTAGGCCCACAGCAACGATTACAGCAAAAAGAACAAAGTATTCATCAAGCAATAGAACGTATCTATGCTTTGCTGTGTTTAGAAAAGACAACCAATATTAAAATTCTGCGTGATTATGATCCAAGCTTACCTGATTTTATTCATGACTCTGAACAAATAGAACAGGTAATTTTAAATATTGTTCGTAATGCTTTGCAGGCTATCGGATCCAATGCTGGTACAATTATTATCAGGACAAGAACTGCTTTTCAGATTACTTTACATGGGCAGCGCTATCGTTTGTGCGCTCGTATTGATATTGAAGATACTGGGCCTGGTGTGCCTGTTCATATACAAGATACTTTGTTTTATCCCATGGTGAGTGGGCATGAAGGAGGTACAGGTATTGGACTTTCGATTGCAAATAATATTGTTGATCAACATCACGGTAAAATTGAATTTAATAGTTGGCCTGGGCATACTCAATTTTCTGTCTATTTGCCAATTAGGCAGTGAGGTAAACGAAAATGAATGTTTGGATTGTTGATGATGATAGCTCTATTCGATGGGTATTAGAAAAAGCATTAACTAATGCTCATTTTAACTGTGTTAGTTTTGAGAGTGGTCAACAAGTTATTGATGCATTAGATACATATGTACAAAAACCAGCTGTACTAATTTCTGATATTAAAATGCCAGGACTTGATGGTTTAACATTGCTTCATCATATTAAAGAGCAAATGCCGAATTTGCCAGTTATTATTATGACTGCTCATTCCGATCTAGATGCAGCAGTAAATGCCTATCAAAAAGGTGCTTATGATTATATTCCTAAACCTTTTGATGTGGACGAAGTTATTCAATTGGTTGAACGTGCGATTTCACAAACTCAAAGTAATAAAACCAATAATAATACAACAAGTAAAGCATCGACCGGCATTATTGGTGAAGCACCTTCAATGCAGGAAGTTTTTCGTATTATTGGTAGGCTTTCCAAATCATCAATTAGTGTATTGATTAATGGTGAATCAGGAACGGGGAAAGAATTAGTTGCAAAAGCATTACATATCCATAGCCCTCGCTCACAATCCCCTTTTATTGCACTAAATATGGCAGCCATCCCTAAAGATCTTATTGAGTCAGAACTTTTTGGACATGAAAAAGGAGCGTTTACTGGAGCGGCTCAAATTAGGCATGGAAGATTTGAACAGGCGAATGGTGGTACATTATTCCTCGATGAAATTGGTGATATGCCACTTGATGTTCAAACCAGATTATTAAGGGTGCTTGCCGATGGGCAATTTTATCGTATTGGCGGTTATTCTCCCGTCAAAGTAGATGTCCGTATTATTGCAGCTACTCATCAAGATTTACAAGCTAGGGTTCATGAGGGTAAATTTAGAGAAGATCTTTTTCATCGTCTAAATGTAATTCGTATCTTATTACCACCGCTACGCGATCGAATTGAAGATATACCAAAACTATCAGAACATTTTTTACATACAACCGCCAAAGAATTGGGGGTAGAAAGTAAAGTATTCAGTTCTGAAGCTTTAAATGTTTTATGTCGCTTTAATTGGCCAGGTAATGTTCGTCAACTTGAAAATATTTGTCGCTGGGTTACGGTGATGTCTTCAAATAAAGAAGTTTTAGTTCAGGACTTGCCTCCAGAATTATTGCAATTATCGACAGCTAAAACAGTGGTTACAAATGAAAATACCACATTGCCTACAAGCCACTTTTCTCAACAAGAAGTTGATTGGAAAGTATTGCTGGAACAATGGGCAAAACAAGCTCTAATAAATGGTAAAACAGGAATTTTGACTGAAGCAATAAATGATGTTGAACGAATCTTATTAAGAAGTGCGCTTGATTTTACTCGAGGCCATAAACAAGATGCTTCTCATCTGCTAGGCTGGGGGCGAAATACCTTAACTAGAAAACTTAAAGATTTATCCCTTGATCACACTAAACAACTCTAATTATCAATATTAATTATGCTATCGAATAAAAATCGATAGCTTTTTAATCCGTTCATTTCAGAGTTATTTAATCTATTTCTTATCACATATTAGTTTTTTAAACATTTAAAGTACATTGAATAGAGCAAAGTTTTTAGTTACAATCATAATGTAAATGATAATTATTATAATTATCGTTTTTGTTTTTTATTTGGTTGATAATTAGGAGCTACAATGTATTCATATATCAAAGTGAAATTTTTAGTTTTACTTGCTGTTTTGCTTGTTTTGGTTGGATGTGACAATAAAAAAGAACAGCAAACTGCTGCAAATACGCTTACCATTAAACATACTCAAGGTGAAACCGATGTGCCTGAAAATCCTAAAAAAGTTGTTGTTTTTAATACTGCAACACTTGATATCATGGACGCATTAAATATTCCTGTGACAGCAGTGCCTCAATCAGATGTGCATTATCCAACTTTTTTATCTAAATATGAGCGCAAAGACTACACTAATGTGGGCACTTTATTTGAGCCTAATTATGAAGTTTTAAGTTCAATTCAGCCAGATGTTATTGTTGCTGGAGGTCGTGCTACTGATGCTTATAAAAAATTGAATGATATTGCTCCGACGATTTCTTTAGATATTGACCCAAATAACTTTTTAATCAGTTTAACTCAAAGAACAGAACAATTAGGCTCAATCTTCAATAAACAAAATGAAGCTAAGAAACTTATTGTCGATTTTAATCAAAAAATCGAACAATTGAAAACTAAGACAACTACGGCTGGCACAGCACTTGTGATTATGGTTAATGGCGGTAAAATGTCGGCTTATGGTTCAAAATCTCGTTTTGGTTTTGTGTTTGATGTACTTGGTTTTCAGCCTGCAACCACTTTCCAAGAAGCTAGTCGTCATGGTAATGCCGTTACCTCTGAATTTATTTTGAGTGTTAATCCGCAGTGGATATTTGTGTTAGATAGAGATAATGCAATTGGTAATAAAGAAGCTCAGTCTGCACAACAAGTACTTGACAATGAATTGATCCGAAAAACTGCGGCATGGCAACAAAACCATATCGTTTATTTAGATTCTTCTTCCATGTATATTGCTGGTGGTATCCAAACCTATAGCCATTTGATGGACCAAATAGATGCCGCTTTGCAAAGTGAACCAGCACATTAATGTAAAACATGATTAAACCATTTTATTTTATTGCAGGCATGTTCATTTTATTGATCATGACTGCAATAAGTTTATTTATTGGTGCAGGGCATGTGACACTATTTGATTTATGGTCAGATAGCAATATGCGTGAGATTTTTTTTGTAAGCCGTATTCCTAGAACTGTTGCCTTATTGTTAGCTGGTAGCGCCATGAGTGTTGCAGGTTTGATTATGCAATTATTAACACAAAATCGATTTGTTGAACCCTCTTTAGTTGGCACTACTCAATCGGCTAGTCTTGGCTTATTAGTTATGATGGTTTTAGCTCCTGGCGCTAGTGTTATGACAAAAATGGTTGTTGCTAGCCTATTTGCTATGATTGGCACAATGATATTTATGGCGATTTCTCGAAAGATTATTTTAAAGTCAGCAATAATGGTACCTCTTATTGGCATTATGTTAGGTGCAGTTATTAGCGCTATTACTACATTTTTTGCCATGTATTTTGATTTATTACAATCACTTGGTGGTTGGGAATCAGGTGATTTTTCAGCTATTTTAAAAGGCCGTTACGAATTATTATGGTTGGTGGGTGGTTTGACATTACTTGCTTGTTGGTGTGCGGATCAGTTTACTGTAGTTGGCTTGGGGCGTGATTTTTCTATTAATGTAGGGCTTAACTATCGTCGTGTTATGTTTACAGGGCTTATTGTTATTGCATTAATTGGCGGTATTGTCGTTGTAGTTGTTGGAGTTTTACCATTTTTAGGATTGATTGTACCAAATATTGTTAGTTTATTATTTGGAGACAATGTTCGTAAAACCATGCCATGGATCTGTTTGTTTGGTAGTGGATTAGTTTTAATTTGCGATATTATTGGGCGTGTAATTCGCTATCCTTTTGAGATCCCCGTAAGTGTTATTCTTGGCGTAGTTGGCGCTATTATTTTTTTAATATTGTTGAGTCGAAAACGTCATGTTAGTTAATCAAAAACGCCATATTTTGTGTCAAAAAAGAGTTCTTTTATTGTTAATTATTGCTCTAGTTTGCATAATATGTTTTATGACTTTCAACCTTAAAGGCAATATTAGCTATATTTTGAAGCATCGAACGTGGGTAATGCTAACTATGATTTTAGTCGCTTTTTCGGCTGCGACATCAACACTGCTTTTTCAAACAGTTACCAACAATCGAATATTAACACCTTCTATTATGGGATTTGAATCACTATTTGTACTTATTCAAACAGTTGTAATCTTTTGTATTGATTCACAAGGTATTCCTTATATTGGTATTATTGGTAAATTTGTATTCGAATCACTTTTATTAATTTTATTCTCTTTGTTTTTATATCGAGGTTTGTTTACTAGACTCAAGAAAAATTTACATGTGGTATTATTAATAGGAATTATTTTAGGCACATTATTCCGTAGTTTTTCTAATCTATTGCAACGCTTGATGACCCCGTCTGAATTCGCTGTGCTTCAAAGTCGTATTTTTGCTACATTTACACGTGCAGAGCCTATATTGATTATCTTTTCGTTAGTAATAGTAGCTATTGTTGGTCTATTTTTATGGCAAATGCGATTTAAATTTGATGTACTTGCGTTGGGTCGGGATAATGCAATCAATTTGGGTATCGATTATCAAAAAAGTGTCACTATTATATTATTGCTAGTTTCAGTTTTAGTATCAGTGTCAACGGCATTAGTCGGTCCATTCACTTTTTTGGGGCTTTTAATTACTAATTTAGCTTATAGTATTAGTGGATCAAGCCAACATCGTTTTTTATTGCCTACTGCTTTTTTGTTAGGTGTTATTTTTCTGGTCGGTGGACAAATGTTCTTAGAGCGAGTATTAAATATGGTTGGTGCATTATCCATTGTCATTGAATTCATTGGTGGTTCTTTGTTTATCTTCTTATTATTAAAAAAGGTTCCAAAGTGATAAAAATTGATAATGTTAGTAAAAACTATCAAACAGTATCTGTATTAAAAAATGTCAACGCGACGATTTCACAAGGTGGAATTACTGCTATTATTGGTCCAAATGGGGCGGGGAAATCGACGCTATTATCAATTATAAGTCGTCTTCTATTAGCTGATGAAGGACAAGTTAAAATTCAAAATATGGATGTTGTTAATACGCCAAGTGATAAACTTGCCACTTATTTATCAGTATTGAGACAAGAAAACCGTTTTACCAGTAGATTGTCTGTTTTTGAACTAGTTGGATTTGGGCGTTATCCTTATACCAAAGGGCGTTTAAATGCTGATGATTATAACCATATTTATCGAGCGCTCGATTTTTTAGATCTTACTGAATATAAAGACCGCTTTTTAGATGAATTATCTGGTGGTCAACGGCAACGAGCTTATGTTGCTATGGTGTTATGTCAAGATACTAAATATGTATTACTTGATGAACCACTCAATAATCTTGATATGAAACATGCTGTTGCCATGATGAAACAATTGCGCCGCGCAGCCGATGAGCTAGGTAAAACCATTGTGATTGTTATTCATGATATCAACTTTGCATCCGTATATTCAGATTACATCTTAGCGATGAAAAATGGTGAATTAATATACCAAGGCAATCCACAACAGATTATGAAAGCCAATATTTTAGAAGATATATTTGATACACCGGTCAAAATTGAAAATATTCACAATCAAAATATTGCTATTTACTATTAACAAATACAATGGAAATTAATTAATCTTAATAGTAAAAAGTTACAATTGTTTAATTAAGTAAATAAAAATTATTGTTTACTATTTATTTCTAACCATGTTAAATAATTGGCAATATTTTTGTTGAGATAATTATAATGAAATTACAGGAAATAGCACTTTTAGCTGGTGTATCAAGGACGACGGCCAGTTATGTGATCAATGGAAAAGCCAAAAAGTACCGCGTTAGTGATAAAACAGTCGAAAAAGTTATGTCGATAGTGAAAAAACATAATTACCAACCCAATGCGGTAGCAGCGGGGCTTAGAGCAGGTAAAACCCGGACTATAGGCATTATTATTCCTGATTTAGAAAACAACAGTTACACTCGCATAGCTAATTATTTAGAACAATTGGTAAGAAAGGAAGGATATCAATTACTAATTGCATGTTCCGAAGATAATCCACAAGTCGAAAAAGAGTGTGTCAAACACCTTCAGCAGCGTCGCGTAGATGCCTTAATTATTTCTTCTTCGTTCGTTTCTGCTCAAGATTATTTTTTTTATGATGACTGGCAAAACGAAAAGATTCCATTATTTGCACTTGATCGAATATTATCCATCTCTAAATTTAGAAATATTGTAGGTGCAGATAAACAAGATTCTAAATCACTTGCTCAAGCATTTAATAACTTTGTACAAGATTCAGTAGTTTATATAGGAGCCCTAGCAAACTTATCTGTTAGTCAACTTCGTTTAGATGGTTTTAAAGATATCAAACTTGACAATTGTAATAAAGTTAATTTTTTATATGCAAATAATTATAGTCGACGAGATGCTGATTTAGCCTTTAGTCAATGGCTAGAAAGTCATGAATTGCCTAATGGTATATTTACTACTTCTTTTTCGCTATTACAAGGAAGTATTGATGCAATTTTAAGAAAATTTGGGCACTTACCTGAGAGTTTAACTATTGCTACCTTTGGAGATAATGAATTGTTAGATTTTTTACCATGTAAAGTCATATCACTTTCGCAAGATCATAAAGAAGTTGCCGATGTAACAATAAAACTGTTTTTAAACTATTTACATAACAATAATTACCAATCGGGCACAACAATAATTCCAAGACGATTGATCTATCGAGGTAGCTTAAGCCGTTAAGGTATTAATAGGCATAAAAAATATGTTAATTTTAAAACAGTTCAAATTAAAAAATAAGATCCAGATCACAAATTACTTATTAATAGTCATAATTTATTTGATAATTAATGTTTATTTATTCATTATTGCTGAAACGATTCAATTGATTAAAGGATTTGTATTTTCTAAGTCATTTTAGTCGACCCAACATTATTAACCCAGAGGTATTTATTATATGTTTCATTTAGTTAAAGAAAACATTCATTTAAATGAACAAGCTACCAATAAAACTGAAGCGATAAAAAAAATTGCTACGGCATTAACCAATGCAGGATTTGTTGAAGATGGTTATGTCGATGGAATGTTAGAACGAGAAGCACAAGCAGCCACATATCTGGGTATAGGTCTTGCTATTCCCCATGGAACTACTAAAACTCGCCATTTAGTCAAAAAAACAGGGGTACAAGTATTTTGTTTTCCTAATGGTGTTCAATGGGGGGATGATGGTGAAAAGGCCTATCTTGCAATTGGTATTGCAGCAAGCTCTGATGAGCATTTAGAATTACTCCGTCAACTAACTCACGTACTTGGAGCTGAAGGGGTAGAGGAGCGAATTAAAAAAATTCAGTCTGCCGACGAAGCAATTGCTATTTTAACTGGTAAAACAAGTTCTGAAGATAGCCAATTTTCTATAAATGAATCTGCATTATTATTGGATATTCCTGCTGATAGTTTAGCAACTTTACAAGCATTAAATGCATCACGTTTAAAACAGCAACATGCTGTAAATTCAAGCTTTATTGCCGATGTGTTGGACAATAAACCTACATATTTAGGTGATGGAGTTTGGTTAAATGATAGCAAACAAGGTAATTTAAAAAATGCTATGGCGATTAGTCGCACCATCAGTAATATTAATGAAGATGGTAAGCCTGTTAAGTTACTCATCACCATATCAGCAGTTGATGATTCTATTTCTGATATTGTAAATAATATTGCAACTTTAGTTTTTAACCAAAAATTACAATTACTATTATCAGCCAATACTGATGATCTTAGCAGCCTTCTTTTATCTGGTTCTGCGACAATAGAATCTAATAAATCAGAAATCCAATCGACATCTTCAAATGAGTCGACTGTGGCTGAATCGAATAATGAATCATTAAGTCGTGAATTTATTATTCCAAACGAAAATGGCTTACATACACGCCCGTCATCAGTTCTAGTAAAATTAGTTAAAGAGTTTAATTGTAAGGTTACTGTCGCTAATTTAGATGGTAAAGGTGAGCCAGTAAGTGCAACGAGTTTAATGAAAATTGTTGCACTAGGCGCTAAAAAAGGTAGTCGATTACGATTTACTGCAGTAGGTGAAGATGCTACTCAAGCGCTTGATGCTATTGGTAAAGCAATTGGGGATGGTTTAGGTGAGGGGACTGAATAATGACTTATCGTGTCGCAACAATAACTTTAAACCCAGCTTATGATCTTTTGGGTTTTTGTCCCAAAGTTGAGCTTGGTGATGTTAATTTAGTCCAAACCAATGCATTACTTGCTGCTGGCAAAGGTATCAACGTTGCTAAAGTTTTGTCGGATTTAGATGTTCAATTAACTATTGGCGGTTTTTTAGGTAAAGAAAATCGTGATGGATTTAACTTATTATTCAAATCATTAAATGTAATTGATAAATTTGAAACAATTGAAGGTCGTACTCGCATTAATGTTAAATTAACCGAGGAAAATAGTGAAGTGACTGACCTTAATTTTTCAGGCTTTACGATTAACGATCAAGATTGGCAACATTTTGTTACAAATTCTCTTGAATGGTTAAAAGACATTGACATGGTGGCTATCAGCGGTAGTTTACCAGTTGGAGTATCACTTGATAAATTTACTAAGTGGATGGAACAAGTTAAAGCGATTTGTCCAAAGATCGTATTTGATAGTAGCCGAGATGCATTAGTTGCAGGATTAAAAGCAAAACCATGGTTAATTAAACCCAATGACAAAGAGCTAGAAATGTGGGTAGGTCGCAAATTACCAACATTAGAAGATGTTAAAGCAGCTGCTATGAAGTTAGTTAACGACGGCATTGAAAATGTGGTGATCTCGCTAGGAAGTAAAGGCGCTTTGTGGGTAACTAAAAATGAAGCATGGCTTGCAAAACCGCCAAAATGTCATGTAGTTAGTACTGTTGGTGCCGGTGATTCAATGGTCGCCGGGTTGATGTATGGCTTAATGACTAATCGTTCAATTAAAGATACTTTAGTCTTTGCATCAAGTGTTGCAGCTTTATCAGTTGGGCAAGCTGGTGTTGGTATATCTGATTGCCAAGCTGTAAATAATATGCTAGAAAAAATTGAAATAATTTCTGAATAGGAGTATTCATGAATATATATATTATTGAAGGTAGTAATACAGGGCCAGTAAATGGACGTTTGGCTAAAGCGGAATTAGCTTTAGCCGCAAACGAATTAAATCTAAATCTGGTTGATAATGCAACATCGGCTGATGTTATAGTTGCAGTAGGTTCTGGAACTATCAGTGATAAAGCAGTTGTTGGTAAAAAGGTTTATGCCGTTGATGATTTAAATCAAATTTTTGCTAACCCAAAACAGATTTTAACAGATGCGCAAAGTAAAGCGAGTGTTTATCAACAAACAGCCGAAGCTATGTCTGCCTCAAGCAATAATACCAGTGTAAAACGTATTGTTGCGGTAACCGCATGTCCAACAGGTGTTGCTCACACCTTTATGGCAGCAGAAGCGATTGAAGAGGAAGCCAAAAAACGTGGATGGTGGTGTAAGGTTGAAACACGTGGCTCAGTTGGTGTCGGTAATGAATTAACACCAGAAGAAGTGGCTTCAGCCGATGTTGTAATTGCGGCTTGTGATATTGATGTTGATTTGAGTAAATTTACAGGTAAAAAACTTTATCGCACCAAAACAGGTCCAGCTCTGAAAAAAACAGCACAAGAATTTGATAAAGCATTTGAAGAAGCAACCGTATATCAACCGTCATCAAATACTTCAACCGCTAAATCAAGCAACGAGAAAAAAGGTATTTATCAGCACCTTCTAACAGGTGTATCTTATATGTTACCAATGGTGGTTGCAGGTGGTTTGATTATTGCGCTTTCATTCGCTTTTGGTTCATTTGAAATGGTTGATGGAGTACAAAAATTAATTGGAGAATCGCATTTAGCCGAAATTGGTGGTCTTGCTTTCTCACTTATGGTGCCACTGCTTTCAGGTTATATTGCTTATTCCATTGCTGACAGACCCGGTCTTGCACCAGGACTTGTTGGCGGTTTGCTAGCAGTTTCGACGGGGGCTGGCTTTTTAGGTGGAATTATTATTGGTTATTTTGCAGGTTATCTAGCACTATTAATCACTAAATATTTACCATTACCAAAAAGTCTAGAGGCATTGAAACCAATATTAATCGTACCACTATTTGCAACGCTTATTACCGGTCTTGTGATGCAATTTATTGTTGGTACGCCTATTGCGTGGTTAATGAACGTTGTAACAGTATGGTTAAATTCAATGGGTACAGCCAATGCCGTTATATTGGGCGCTATATTAGGTGGCATGATGTGTACTGATATGGGTGGACCAATAAATAAGGTTGCTTATGCATTTGGTACAGGTTTAATTTCAGCGCAGGTTTATGCTCCAATGGCAGCGGTTATGGCTGGGGGCATGGTTCCACCTTTAGCAATGGGAATTGCGACATTGATTGCGCGCAAAAAATTTGCTAAAACTGAACAAGAAAGTGGTAAGGCTTCATTGGTATTAGGCTTATGCTTTATTTCAGAAGGAGCAATTCCATTTGCTGCGCGCGATCCATTACGTGTTATCCCATGTTGTATTGTTGGTGGTGCTATTACGGGTGGTATGGCGTTAGCCTTCGGTTCAACATTAATGACGCCGCATGGTGGTTTATTTGCTTTAGCAATTCCGGGCGTTGTTAAACCAGTAGTTGGTTACTTATTGTCTATTGTTGTTGGTGCCGTTATTGCTGGTGTAGCATATGCATTTATTAAACAACCAGAGTCAGAAGCTGTAACTGCTGCGTAATTTTAAACATATAAATAAAAGCGCCATCAAGTGATGGCGTTTTTATATAATATGACATTTAAGCTATTTTTTTACCCAGCGCTGTAAATCTTTAGGGATAAAATGATCCAATTGTTGTAGTATAGTTCGATGATCTTTCGAAACAATTAATGTTTTATAAAAACTATCTCGAACAAAACCTTCATTAACTGCATGTTGCAAAAAATTAAGCATTGGTTGCCAAAATTCTAACACATTAAATAATGCAACGGGCTTTTCATGATAACCTATTTGCATTGCTGTCCAAACTTCAAAAAGTTCTTCTAAAGTTCCAGTTCCTCCTGGCATTGCAATAAAACCATCAGCTAATTCCGAAAGTCTTGCTTTGCGTTGATGCATATTATCTACTACTTCTAAACGAGTGATACTGTGGTGTGCTGTTTCGGCTTTGACTAAACGTTCAGGAATAATACCAATCACCTCACCGCCGTGCGCAAGTACTGTATTAGCAATAATTCCCATTAAACCTTTATTACCACCACCATAAATTAGCCGTCGATTTTGTTCTACTAAAGTTTTGCCTAATTGTTCTGCTTGTGTACGATATTCTAATTGGTTTCCTTCGCTTGCTCCGCAAAAAATACAAATATTTTTTTTCATAAATGCCATTTTACCTGTTAATAATATATTTAATTATCTTAGCATATCTATAGATTAATTTGATTACAAGCTGAGCAGTTAATTCTATTTGCTGTTTTAGAGATTGACATTGGTGTTATATATAGTTAGTATTCATTCCGTTAAGTGTTCCTCCATAGTTCAGTCGGTAGAACGGCGGACTGTTAATCCGTATGTCACAGGTTCAAGTCCTGTTGGAGGAGCCAATTTCCGAATTTATAAAACCTGCTTATGGCAGGTTTTTTTATATGCAACCCATTCTGATTATTCGTTTCGTTATTACAGCAAATAGACCTAAATCCGAGTTTATTGGGTATGTATTTAGCCATTGCCAAATGGATTATTAGTTAAAATAGGATCAAAGCTTTGTGATAGTAAATTTTTGCTTTAGCATTGTGTTATTCTCGGCGCGGGGAAACAGCGTACAGCTGTTTTATGAACTAAATATAATAGCTCTAAAATCATACAAGAAACTAATTTAAGTTAAATAAACAAAACTAAACTCGCGAACAAGCTAAATTGTAATAACTAAGTTATATTTGTTTATCTAAGTTTTTAAGCATTTCGATGATCGGTCGATTGGCGTCAGGGAATTCGTCGGCATTCAGATCTTCTTGGTCAACCCAACGACTTGGTTGGCCTTCTTTAGCAAAAGGGACTCCATCCCACTCTTCAACTAAATACGCATGAATTGTAATATCTCGATCATCATAACTGTGGTTAAAGGTATCTAAAAATTGGGCTTGGTGGATATGAATGTCAACTTCTTCAGCAATTTCTCGTTGTAAGGTTTGATATGGCGTTTCTCCGATCTCGATTTTTCCACCAGGAAACTCCCAAAAACCAGCAAGATGAGAGTCTTCACCGCGTTGGGTGATAAATATTTGACAATTTTGTGAACGAATAATACCTACAGCAATTTCAATATGTTTATTCATAATTCTATTTGCCTATGAGTAAAATTTTAGGGGAAAGTTGTGACTTTCCCTTTCAACCTATTGTCGATCTTAATCGACGATTTAAGTATCAAATTTGTTTGATGATACTAAATTTTTTCCTTACTGAACAGCACCATGGCAATGTTTATATTTTTTACCTGAACCACAGGGGCATGGATCATTACGACCAACTTTGGCTTGAGTTCGTACTATTGGTTGCGAAGAAGCTCCTGCTGATAGTTCTTCATTTTCGCCATTTATACTCGCTACCGAATCATGGTTAGCTTGTTGTTTGGCCATTAGTTTTTCCATTTCTGCTAGGCGTTGGCGTTCAGCTTCGTCAACTTCTTCTTGTGAGCGAATTTGTACGCGACTCAAAATACCAATAACATCATATTTTAATGATTCTAGCATGTTAGCAAACATATTAAATGATTCACGTTTATATTCCTGTTTTGGATCTTTTTGTGCATAGCCGCGCAAATGAATACCTTGACGTAAATAATCCATAGCTGCTAAATGTTCTTTCCAAAGCGTATCAAGTGTTTGTAACATAACACTTTTCTCGAAATGTCTAAATGCTTCAGCTCCAGCCATGTTTTCTTTTTCTAAATATTTGTCTTGAGCAATTTGTAAGATTCGTTCACGCAATGTTTCTTCGTGCAGATTTTGCTCTTCATCTAGCCATTTTGCGACCGGTAAATCCAAGTCAAAGTCTGTTTTTAGCGCAGTTTCAAGACCTGGTATATTCCACATATCTTCAATTGATTGTGGTGGAATGTATTGGTCAATTAGAGTGTTAAATACATCACCTCGAATTGAATCAATGGTATCTTTTATATCGGTATTATCAAGTAAGCCGTTTCGTTCTCGGTAAATTACTTTACGTTGATCGTTGGCGACATCATCATATTCAAGAAGTTGTTTACGAATATCAAAGTTGCGACTTTCAACTTTCTTTTGAGCATTGGCAATGGCTTTTGTGACCCATGGGTGTTCAATAGCTTCACCTTCTTTCATACCCAATTTACGCATCATATTACCCATACGATCAGAGGCGAAAATTCTCATCAATGGATCTTCCAGTGATAGATAAAAGCGTGAAGCGCCAGGGTCACCTTGACGTCCTGCACGACCTCGTAGTTGGTTGTCGATACGGCGTGACTCGTGACGCTCAGTACCTAAAATATAAAGTCCACCTAACTCAATCACTTCTTCGTGTTTTGTTTGCCAAGCTTGTTTCGCTTTTTCGATGTCTTCTTGTGTTGGATTTTCAATTTTTGCTATATCATTTTGCCAGTTACCACCGAGCATAATATCAGTACCACGACCAGCCATGTTAGTTGCAATAGTAACTGCACCTTTACTCCCTGCATTAGCAATGATTTCAGCTTCTTGAGCATGGAATTTAGCATTTAGGACATTATGTTTGATACCTGCTTTTTTAAATGCTTGTGAAACTAATTCTGATTTTTCGATTGATGCTGTTCCGACTAAAACAGGTTGACCGCGTTTTACACATTCTTGTACATCAGATACAATTGCATTTATCTTTTCCTTTTCGGTCATATAGACAAGGTCGGATTGATCTTTTCGTTGCATTGGGCGATTAGTTGGAATAACAATCGTATCTAAACCATAAATTTGGTTAAACTCAAATGCTTCAGTGTCAGCAGTACCTGTCATGCCCGCTAGTTTTTCATATAAACGGAAATAGTTTTGGAAAGTAATTGAAGCCAGTGTTTGGTTCTCATTTTGGATTTTAACGTGCTCTTTTGCTTCAACAGCTTGATGTAAACCATCAGACCAACGTCGACCATCCATTGTTCTTCCAGTATGTTCGTCAACGATGATAATTTCGTTATCTCTGACAATATAATCAACGTCGCGATGGAATAGGTGGTGAGCGCGTAGGGCTGCATTAACGTGATGCATCAATACGATATTGCTCGGCGCATAAAGTGACTCATCACCTTTCATGATACCTTGTTTTATCAGTAATTCTTCAACTTTAACTAAGCCTCGTTCTGTTAAGTTAACTTGGCGGGATTTTTCATCAATTGAGAAGTCACCATCACCTTGGAACTGGTCAGAGTCTTCTTTTTCTTGACGGGTTAAGTGAGGAATGATTTTATCAATGCTAATATATTTGTCGGAACTATCTTCCGCTTGACCTGAAATAATCAGAGGTGTTCTTGCTTCATCAATTAAAATTGAGTCAACTTCATCGACTAAGGCGTAATGCAATGGACGTTGTACTCGAGCATCTTTGGTAAATACCATATTATCGCGTAGGTAGTCGAAACCATATTCATTATTGGTACCATAGGTGATATCTGCGTTGTAAGCCTCTCGTTTTATGTGTGCGGGCATATTTGGCAGGTTAATCCCTACAGTTAAGCCCAAAAATTCGAATAAAGGACGATTATTTTCAGCATCTCGCTGCGCTAAGTAATCATTAACCGTAACAACGTGTACACCTTTACCTGTTAGTGCATTTAAGTAGGCAGGTAATGTCGCTGTTAAAGTTTTACCTTCACCCGTACGCATTTCAGCAATGCAACGTTCATTTAATACCATACCACCGATTAACTGCACATCAAAATGACGCATGCCAAATACACGTTTACTCGCTTCACGTACCACTGCGAAAGCTTCTTCCAAAATATCATCTAATTGGGTCCCAGAGGCAATCTTTTGTTTAAATTCTGTGGTTTTTGCTTTTAGTTCATCATCGGTTAATGCTTCCATGGCTGGTTCAAGTGCATTAATTTTTTCAACTCGTTTACGCATACTTTTTAATACGCGCTCATTGCGGCTACCAAATACTTTTGTTAATAATTTTAATAACATAACTTTTCTCTTGTTTTTTAATACGGATTTTAAGGCTTTTACCTTGAATAAAAATTAGTTTTATTTGTGCGTAAATTCTAAGAGGTAGTTTTTGGTCCAGCTCGTATGCCGTTGTAAGGGGATAGTCGGATTGCCTTGCTATGGGAAAGATCATCATAATTGGGCGTTATTAAAAGTACTACAGTATGCTGTTTTGGGGAACATGATAGTGCTAGTGTTGGTAACTTTCTTTGTGCTGTTTCTCTGTGATCTTGTACAATGGATGTAATAGCAATAATTCCACTGTGCGAAACATCAGATTCCGATGGAAGCGCTTCGTTTTGACATAAACCAAACCCAGCAGCAATCACACCTAATAATAAGTGCGATAAAGCGGTTTTGATAATCAATCGTTTGTTGAGTTTTTGCCAATAGTTGATGACGATCATAATCTGCGCATTTTAGCATTTTTTAGCAAAATAAAAAACCCTTATTACAAGGGGAATAATTTAATAAAAGGAATTTTAATAAGATGATAGGTTTATAAAAACTCGCTTTTTTCGGTAATGATAAGCGAGTTTTTGTTAATTTAACTTCCCTCAATCCAACCATACTAAAAATTGAATCAAGGAAAGGGATAAAGGAATAAATATTATTCCACCATTAATTACCCCATCATGCCAGTTGTTTCATGTTCAATAATGTGACAGTGATACATGCGAAGCCCAGGAAGATTTTGCTGTATTTTGATGGTAAGTTTTTCGTGTGGCCGCAAATTAATGGTATCTTTTAAGGCAATATAATCAGGCTGAGTTTTTTTACCATTTAACTCGTGCGATTGTACAATAAATTGTGCGCCATGGATGTGGAAATTGTGATCCATATGGGAGTTATTAAATATTGTCCATTCTTCAATATCGTGAATTTTGCTTTTTAGATCAATTCGCGACATGTCATGACGTTTACCATTAATTAAAAATAACACACCACCACGCGGCTCTTTCATGTCCATTACTTCGGTATATTCCAGTAATTTATGGACGACAGCTGGCCCCATATTAGGTAGTTGGTTTAATGTGTTTGGTAAGGTGATTGGCTCGGATTTAGTCAGTGTTAACTCACCTAGTATTATATCTTGTTCTGGCGGTACATTGCCCATTTTATTGCGATCATATCCGATTGATTGTAAATATACAGTACCAGTTTGTTTTGGTATTATGACTAATTCAGCACGTTCAGCCGGAGTTAATAATAAGGGTTTGGTAAGCAGGTAGGGTTTAGCTAATAGTCCACCATCAGTGCCAACTAAAAAGACATCGCAGTTAGGGATAGAAAGATTGAGATATCGACCTGAACACGAATTCCATACTCGGATATGTGTGGCTGAATCTATTTTGATTTTTGGGCGGTAACTGCCATTGATTAATACAAATTGGCCTTCACGTCCATTCATCCAATCGACCATTGAATTATCAGCAATTAGACCTTTGTCGGTTAATTTTAAGTCAGAAAAGAACCAATTTTGTTCAGGGAACGATGCAAGTGGATCGTGTTTGCTACGAACAATAAATGTACCAGCTAAACCTCGATAAACTTGTTCGGCTACTGTATTATGTCCGTGAGGATGATACCAATAAGTGCCAGCAGTACCTTTAGGAATGATAAATTCATAAGTTCGACTGCCTCCTGTTGGAATTTCGTTTTGTGGGTTGCCGTCTTGATCAGATGGAATGAGCAAGCCGTGCCAATGAACTATCGTTGATTGAGTAAGTTCATTTTTTACGGTGATTTTAACATGGTCTTCTTCAAATACTTCGATTTTCGGACCAGGTATCATTCCATTATAGGTCCAAAATTCCGTGGTTAAATCTGGTGTTAACGCAATTTTTGTTGGTTTTATATGTAATGTTGCTTCAAAAACACCTTTTTGCTTGCTCTCATTTTTTAAGTTGGTCAAAGTTGGTAGATCTATTCCTTGTGGTAGTACTGAAGTCGATAAAAGTTTTTGCGACATTTGATTGTGATTCATGTCCATATTCATGTGTTGGTGCATATTATCCCCCTTTTGACATTCATCAGAATTAGTATCACACATTGTGTCATGCATATTATTGTTCCTCATTTGGGCTATAGCTTTAGTTGCGACCAATCCACCGATAGCTGTGGTAATATTTATCAAAAAATTTCGACGTTTCATGATGTTCCTCAAAATAGTTAATTTTAACAATAACCTGATGGTTATACTGATAAAACAAATATCAATATAATTCAGTTATTGCTTGTAGTGTTACTTAATGCTTTTATTTACATAAACCAATTAAACAGCTTGCGGTGGTCTTAACTCTGGAATAAATTCGTTATATTGTAGAATAGGCTTAATGGGCAGATATCGTTCACTGCTAGACGAAATATAAAGTTTTGTAGGAAAATTAGAGTTCAAAATATTACAGGTTGAACACTGATGAAACAAAGCACAAGCTGATATGATTGTGTTTTTTCGCAAAAAACCAAAACTGGCTCGTTAGAAATAGATTCGTGTTTAGGTGTTAATTCAGATGTGGAATGAGCAGAATGACAAGTTAAAGCTGGTGATAATAATAAGTTAGATAAATGCCATGAAGAATAACTAAACAAAAATAGTATTGATGCTAATACAATTGTTTGGCAAATTGGTTTATTTTGGGGTGTTATAGGCATCTTGATGTCTCGCTATTTTTTGTAAAATAAATAATAGCCCTACTTAAAGTTTAAATATCACCTTGATATAACTAGTTTAATTTAATTGTATTGATTTGTCGACTTGTCTATTAATATATTAAAAATACTAAAATTTTAAGTTAATGTGTAAAAAAATAAGATAATTATGACGTGTTCTGGTATGATATTTATCAATAATAATTGGCAAATAATATTGATATGAAGATTCTTTTTGGTGTTCAAGGAACAGGAAATGGCCATGTCAGTCGTTGTAGAACTTTAGCTAAAGCATTAAAAAAAGCTGGAGCTGATGTTGATTATATTTTTAGTGGACGTGATCCTAAAGACTATTTTGATATGCAAGTTTTTGGTGATTATAAGACTTATCGAGGTGTCACCTTTGCAACACTAAATGGTAAAATTAATTTTCGTAAAACCATACAACGAATTCGTGCTTTCAGGCTGATTAAAGACGTGCGGGAACTCGATTTATCAAAGTATGATTGTATTATTAGTGATTTTGAGCCAGTCACTGCTTGGGCCGCACATCATCAGCAACGTGACTGTTTAGGTATAAGTAATCAGGCCGTATGCCAATATCTTAAACCTAAAGAATATGGGTTAGTTGCCAATGTAATCATGAAATATTATGCGCCAGTTACTAAGCCTATTGGTTTGCATTGGTTTCATTTTGGGCATAAGTTATTGCCACCGATGATTGATTCATTTAATGCCACACCAACAGAAGATGGCAGCATTGTGGTTTATTTGCCGTTTGAAGGTATAGATGAGATCATTGGTATGTTAAACCAATTTCAAGATCGTCAATTTATCTGTTTTCACCCAGATATAAAGCAAGAATCGCAACGAGGTAATATTAATTTTCAACCTCTTAGTCGTGATAGTTTTACGCAAGCTTTAGTCAATTGCTCTGGCATTATTTCAAATACGGGCTTTGCATTGATTTCTGAAGCATTAACGCTTGGTAAAAAGATTCTTACTAAGCCTGTTGCAGGTCAATTTGAACAAATTTATAATGCTCAATGTTTACGATCTCTTGATATGGCAACGGTTATGGAAAGTTTAAACTGTATCAAACTTAAGTATTGGTTAGATTTACCTTCACCAAAACCAATAATATACCCTGATGTTGCTACTGAATTGTCTAATTGGATCGTTGCTGGACAAAAAGAGTCGTTACTTTCTTTAAGCGAACGACTTTGGAGTCAAACCATCTTTCCTGAGCATGTCAATCAGCGAATAAAATCTTTAGGGTATGTGTAAAGGAACGGATATGACATTAAGTATTATTGTAGCCATGGCCGATAATCGTGTAATTGGCTTAAATAATCAAATGCCTTGGTATTTACCTGCAGATTTGGCATGGTTTAAAAAAAATACACTTAGTAAACCTGTTATTATGGGAAGAAAGACATTTGAGTCTATTGGCCGTCCACTACCAAATCGTCATAATATTATTATTTCAAAGCAAGCACCAAGTGAACCTAATTCAATTCAAAATGTAAGTTGGGTTCAATCAATTGATGCCGCTATATTGTTAGCCCAAAAACAGAATGTTGATGAGGCATTTATTATTGGTGGTGGTAATATTTATAAGCAGACTTTACCGTTAGCAAATCGACTTTATCTAACGCATATAGATGCGGAACTACAGGGAGATACCCATTTCCCTGATTATTCACCTGAGCAATGGCAAGTTATTTATCAAGAAGGACACCAACCTGACGATAAAAATGGCTATTCATATCAGTTTGAAATTTTAGAGAGAAAGCAATAAATTTTAAACTTAATTGCCACTAAAAAGTGGCAATTTAACATGTGTTAATTAACCTTGAAAACGTTTAGCTTCAATAACATCGGGTAGTTGTTTTATTTTATTGAGCACTCGATTTAACGAATCCTGATCAAAAATTTCCATATCTACTTCGATAGTGGCTAATTGTTGCTTCATATCTGAGCGACTTATTAGACCAAGTACATTAACCTTTTCATTAGCTAAAATCGTAGTGATATCTCGCAATAAACCACTTCGATCGTTAGCAACAATCTTTATCACCATGGTATAACTTGATTGGGTATTGTTGCTCCAAACCGCGTGAGTAATACGTTCAGGCGCATGATTTTTAAGTTCTTGCAATTGTTCACAATCAGCTCGGTGAATTGAAATACCTCGTCCGTGAGTTACAAACCCCACAATTAGATCGCCAGGAATAGGGCGGCAACAGTTTGCAATGGTATACATTAAGTTACCCACACCCTCAATAATAATTTCACTTCCTTTTTTGTTGCTGAATTTATTAGTATTTTTAGATTGTATGTTCGTTTTTTGGGCAATCTGTTTTAATGCTGCTTCATCTTCCTCTTCAGCAGTTGGTTTATTAAATTGTGCATTGATAAAGTTAACTAATTGGTTAATCCTTACATCACCACTACCAATACCAGCTAATACCTCGTCAAATGAATGAGAGTTATATTTATTAATTAAGATTTTTTCGACACTTTTTATACTAATGTTTAAAGGTTCAAGTTCACTTTGTAAAATTTGCTCACCTGTGGCGATATTTTTATCTCGATCTTGCTTTTTAAACCAGGCTTGAATTTTAGCTCTGGCACGACTACTATTAACGAATCCTGTATTCGGATTTAGCCAATCTCGACTAGGATTTGGCTGTTTTTGGGTAATGACTTCAACTTGATCGCCCATTTTTAAATTGTAGGTAAATGGTACAATTCGCCCGCCTACTCTGGCTCCAATACAGCGGTGTCCCACATCGCTATGTATATGATAAGCAAAATCAAGTGGAGTTGACCTAGCAGGCAAGTCAACAACATCACCTTTAGGCGTAAAAACATAAACTCGGTCATCAAAAATTAGGCTACGAACGGCTTCTTGTATTTCACCACTCTCTGACATTTCTTGTTGCCATGTTAATAATTTACGCAACCAAGAAATTCGTTGATCATAGGCTGTCATTTTGTCGGTACTGCCTTCTTTATATTTCCAATGTGCGGCAATACCGAGTTCAGCCTCATTGTGCATTTTTTCAGTACGAATTTGAATTTCGATTGCTTTTTCTTGTGGACCATAAACAACAGTATGGATCGATTGATAACCATTTGGTTTAGGATTTGCTACATAATCGTCAAATTCTTTTGCGATATGTTTATAATGGCTGTGGACAATACCTAATGCATTATAACAATCTTCAATACGATCGCAGATAATACGCACAGCACGAATATCATATAAATCTTCGAATTGAAGGTGTTTACGCTCCATTTTTCGCCATATACTATAAATATGTTTAGGGCGACCGTAAACTTCAGCACGAATATGATCTTGATTCATCAAATTTTGTAAATAGCTTACAAATTGTTTGATGTACAATTCTCGATTCAATCGCTTTTCTTGCAATTTTTTTGCTATTAATCGATATTCATCTGGATGTAAATAGCGGAAGCAGAAATCTTCTAGTTCCCATTTTAATTGACCTATGCCTAAGCGGTTGGCTAAAGGCGCATAGATGTTAAAACATTCTTTAGCAGCAAGGACCTGTTCTTCTTGAGGTGCATTGATTAAATTGCGTAAGTAGGTAATGCGTTCTGCTAATTTAATTACTACACTTCTGAAGTCATTTACCATCGCTAGTAGCATTCGGCGAATGCTATCAATTTGTTCGGAAGTAGCACTACCGTTACGAATTGCTCGTAATTGGCGAATTTCTTTCATCTTAACAATGCTAGAAATAATATGAGAAATTTCTCGATCAAAATCTTCTGGAATATCTTCTCGGCGAATAATTTTGCTATCAACAAAGGGAAGCAATAAGGCAGCACATAAACTATTAATATCCATATTAAGTGTCGATAGAATTTCGACCATTTCTATCGCATTTTGGAAACAGAAAGTTTGTTCTAATGCACCTGCGCTATTTTCAAAACAAAAATCCCAAACTTGTCTAAACTTTTTATAAGACGTAGGATTGGTTAATAACAATTCTTGTTTTATCCATTGTTCTACATCAAATTGAGCAAGGGAATAGTGTTCTTCACTATGTTGGTGTGCGCCTCTAATCGATACCATAACTTATGTTCCTGATTTTATTAGCAACAACATTGATTCAATGTGTTTGGTTTGCGGAAACATATCTAAAATAGCAACTTGAGCAATTTGATATCCTGCATCGATAAGTTGTTTGCTATCTCGTGCTAGTGTAGCAGGATTACACGATATATAAACAATTTTTGAAGGGGCTAATTTTGCGATTTCAGTTGTTGCATTAAACGCACCAGCTCTTGCTGGATCTAATAATACTTTATTATATTGTGATTGACTCCATATCGAAAATTGTTGAGTATCATCTAAATTGCAGGTTAAAAAATTGGTTTCCGCACAAATCTCAGTATTATTTAATATAGTGTTAAATTTTGCTTTTTCAACTAGGGCATCAACACCTTCAACACCCGTTACAGTTTTACTTAATTTTGCTATAGGTAACGAAAAATTGCCCATTCCGCAAAACAGATCTAAAACCCGATCTGTTGGTTGTAAAGTTAGCCAGTTAAGCGCCTGTTCGATCATCTTTTGATTAATTTTACAATTTACCTGAATAAAATCTAGAGGGCTGAAAGTTAATTTTAAATGATTAATTAAATAAAAATGCTCAGTATTACCGGCAATATGTATTAAATCGTCGCCGTGAAAATAAAGCGAGATATTGTTATTTTCGGCGAATTCTTTTAATAGGTTAACATCATGATTGCTTAGAGGCATAGTGTGCCTTAAAACAAGAATAATACCGCTATCGACCGAAATTAGTTCAACGTGACCCAGTGCTTTTTTCTGTTTTATGTTATTGAGCATGCTTTGTAATGGCGCTAGCAATGAATCTAATTCATCAACTAATACAGGACAATGTTTGATATTGATTATTTGATTAGATTCAGCTTGGCGAAATCCAATTGCTAATTGGCCTTTAACGATATTAATTGAAAGTCTTGCTCGTCGACGATAATGGAAAGGTTGATCGGCAATAATATGCGGTGAATTTTTAACGATATTTGTTAAAGGTTGTCCTGTCTCTTTTTGTAATAGATTTATCAACGCATCATATTTTGCTTGTTGTTGCATCTGTGGTGCAATATGTTGTAGCTCACAACCTCCACATTGTTGATAATATTCACATAGAGGTTTAACGCGGTATTTGCTTTGATTATGATATCTAATGACTTTAGCTTTAGCGTAATTTTTTTTATTTTCAGTTAACTCAATATCAACGGTTTCATCAGGCAAGGCTGATTTTACAAAAATTGTTTTACCTTTATGATTGGACACACCTTGCCCAAAGGCATCTAAAGATGAGATAGTTACTGTCAATTTTTGTGATGTGAACTTTTTTCTTTGTGGAGTATAAAAATTAACCATAGACGTTTTTATTTATGTTAAGCGCTTTAATAAAGCTGTTTTGACATGCAGTGGTACTAAATTTGTTATATCACCGCCATGGTAGGCAACATCTTTTACTATTGTCGATGAAATAAATCCCATTGCAATTGATGGCATTAAAAAGATAGTATCTAAATCAGATTTTAATGCACGATTCATTTCGGCAAGTTGCCTTTCGTATTCAAAATCGTGTGTTGTACGAACGCCTCGAACGATAACTGTGGCATTATGGGTTTGTGCAAAATTAGCCATTAAATTGTCAAAGCCAATAACTTCGACATTGAGTAAATGTTCAACTGCTGTTGACGCTAAATTTACGCGTTCTTCTAGAGTAAAGAGTGTTTTTTTATTAGGATTTTCGGCAATAGCAACAATTAATCGAGGAAACAGTAACGAAGCTCGTGTAACAAGATCAATATGACCATTGGTAATGGGATCAAAAGTACCCGGGAAAATAGCAGTTAAACTTTTGCTTTTCATATTTAATATTATTCATTAGGTATGATGATTGTATCATACCTAATTTTGCTTAGGATTGTTAGTTTAACCGTGCAAAATTCTTTTTCTCAAATTGCTGGATTTCTAGTAATGTAAATATGAAAAAGCTAGATGTTATTAATATACAGCAATAATTAAAACAAATAACTCATTAATTTATAAAAAATTGGTAAACAGTGTGATGTTCATATATTTGTTTTGGTTGTAAAAAGCAGCTTGGTTGTGGCCAGTCAGGATGATTAGGGCTGTCCGGTAAAAATTGGCTTTCTAATGCTATGCCAGCAAAGTTTCCATATTCACCATTATGCCGGTTTGGTGTATGTTGTAAAAAGTTACCTGTATAAATCTGTAATGACGGTTTGGTTGTAGTAACATTCATTGTTACTTTTTTATCAGATGAAATGAGTTGAGCGGCTATCGCTTTGGTTTTATCTAATAAATAAGCATGATCATAACCACCAGTTATTTGCCTTTCTGCGCTTTCAAGTAGTTTTTCCGATAAAAGTTTTGGTTGACGTAAATCCATATCGTGCATGGTAACACTAACTAAATCCTTATTAGGGATACCATTGGCATTAACTGGCAAATAATAGTTAGCATTTACTTTTAATCTGTGATTAAGTATATCCTTGCTTATTTCACCATCTAGATTAAAGTAAGCATGATTAGTCAAATTCACTGGCGTAGTTTTTGTTGTAGTTGCATTAAACAAGATAATTACTTGATTGTCATCGGTGAGTTTATACGTTACTGTTACATTCAGCTCACCAGGAAAACCTTGATCACCATCAGGTGAAGTCAAAAGGAAAGTCACTTGCTGATCGGAGCAAGATTGAATTAACCATAATTGTTTATCGAAGCCTAATTTTCCGCCGTGTAACTGATTTACACCTTGATTCGCGGTAAGATGATATTGTTTATTGTCAATATTAATAGTAGCATTGGCAATACGGTTAGCATATCGGCCTATTGTAGCACCTAAATAGGCATCCTGTTGTTGGTATTGTTCAAGTGAG
Source organism: Gilliamella sp. GillExp13 (assembly GCF_001690815.1). NCBI lineage: Bacteria > Pseudomonadati > Pseudomonadota > Gammaproteobacteria > Orbales > Orbaceae > Gilliamella > Gilliamella sp. GillExp13. Next base: position 63,025 of record NZ_LZHJ01000101.1, read on the forward strand.
CGACAGCCAAGTAGTACTTCTCGATTCTGTCCATTAACGGGCAATTCACAGGAGAGCCATGTAGCTCCCCAGTTTGAAAGTTTTATTCGCATTCCTTGTTTATTGGACAGTTCAATAATTTGCGTTATAGGCATATCGCGTGTGCTCCTTCACTTGGTTTACAGACATAAAAATCTTCTTTAATACCGAATTTTTTAGCATAACTATCGCTAACAACCGTTTTAACAGCATCAACTTTATCTTTTGGTACTAATGCCACAACACAACCACCAAAGCCACCGCCTGTCATGCGAACACCGCCTTGTTCACCAATTACACCGTGAATTATTTCAACTAGATAATCAATAGCGGGGACTGTAATTTCAAAATCATCACGCATTGAATTGTGACTCTGTGCCATGAGTTTTGATAATAATTTATAATCACCATCTGTAAGAGCTTGTGCTGCTTTTAGTGTGCGTTCATTTTCAGTGATTACATGATGAGCTCGTTTAAAGACAATTGGATCGAGCGTGTTTTCAATATGTTGTAATTCAGTTAAGGACGCGTCTCTTAAGGCTTTTACCCCAAGAGCTTGAGCTGCTGCTTCACACTGTTTGCGTCGAGTATTATATTCACTATCAACTAATCCTCGTTTGATATTTGAATTGATGATAACCACAGCAAAATCTTTAGGAATTGAGACTGGTTTAACTTCTAATGAACGACAGTCAATTAACAATGCATGTTGGCTTTGTCCAAGGGCAGATATTAGTTGATCCATGATGCCACAATTGCAACCAACAAATTGGTTTTCGGCCTCTTGACCAATTAAGGCTAACTTGGTGCCATCTAAAGCTAAGTTGTAAAGAACTTGGAACATTTTAGCTACCGCAACCTCTAGAGATGCTGATGAACTTAGTCCTGCTCCTTGAGGAACGTTTCCACTAATAGCAAAATCGACGCCATGGATATTATTTGCATATTTTTTTAAGTGTTTTACCACCCCACGTATGTAGTTAGCCCACATATAATCCGGATGTTTTTCAATAGGAGAATCTAAAGAAAATTCATCTTGTTGATTATCATAATCAACCGCAATAACTCGGACAAGATTATCAGAACGTTTGTGACAACTTATTATCGTTTGATAATCGATGGCACAAGGTAAAACAAAACCATCATTATAATCGGTATGCTCGCCAATCAAATTTACACGACCAGGGGCTTGTATCAGTGTATCGGGTTTATAATCAAATTTAGATTCAAATGCTTGTGTAGTTGCTTTGATTAATGCGTTCATCTATTTATCCTTTTTGTCTTTATAATGCACATCACTAACGTTACGTAACCTTTCAGCTGCTTGCTCTGGGGTTAAATCACGTTGTACTTCGGCTAACATTTCGTAACCTACCATAAATTTTTTTACTGTGGCGGAACGTAATAAAGGGGGATAAAAATGTGCATGTACTTGCCAATAATCATTTTTATCTTGCATAAATGGCGCACCATGCCAGCCCATAGAGTATGGGAAAGAGCAATGAAATAAATTATCGTAGCTACTCGTTAATTTTTTGAGCGCAATAGCTAAATCACTTTGTTGTTCGTCATTTAATTGGGTTAATTGTGGAATGTGAGTTTTTGGTAATAATAATGTTTCAAATGGCCATATTGCCCAAAAAGGAACAACGGCAAGCCAATACTTGGTTTCTACAACGATTCGCTCACGACTAATAAGTTCCTTTTCAGTATAATCAACCAATAAATTGCGATGATATTTTTCAAAGTAATTACGCATATTTAGATCTTCGCGGGCAATTTCATTCGGTAAAAAGCTATTTGCCCAAACTTGTCCATGTGGATGAGGGTTAGAGCACCCCATTGCTGATCCTTTGTTTTCAAACACTTGTACCCAAGGATAGTTTTTGCCCAACTCTTGCTGCTGTTCTATCCAGGTTTTAATTACTCCTTCAATTGCAGGTAAATCAAGTTCAGGTAATGTTTTACTGTGATCGGGTGAAAAACAGATAACTCGACTAGTGCCTTTTGCGCTTTGCATTTGGAATAATGGATCGGCGTTTTTTGGTGATTCTGGAGTATTTTCCATTAGTGCTGCAAAATCATTAGTAAAAACAAATGTTCCCTTATATTGGGGGTTGATATCTCCTGTTACCCGTTTATTTCCTGGGCACAAAAAGCAAGTCGGATCATAACTTGGTTTTTGCTCTTCGTTTAATACTTCTTGTTGCCCTTGCCATGGGCGTTTTGCCCTATGTGGTGAAACAAGTACCCATTGATTGGTCAATGGGTTGTAACGACGATGAGGATGGTCAACTGGGTTAAAAATATCCATTTTTGCCTCTTCTGTTAATTTTGTATGTTTTATAAAATGTATTGTTAATCAGGATAGCCTTGAGGGTTATTTGATTGCCAATTCCAAGAATCTTTTACCATGTCATCAAGCGAGAGTTTGGTTTTCCAACCTAATATTTGCTCAGCTTTATTAGCATCAGCCCAGAATGCTGGTAAATCACCTGCTCGTCTTGGAGCAAAGTGCCAATTAAGAGGTTTTCCTGATGCTTTTTCAAAAGCTTTAATGACTTGTAATACGCTATAACCAACACCTGAGCCTAAATTGTAAATATGCACACCAGCTTTGTTTTGATCGGTTTTGAGTGCAGCGATATGCCCATCCGCCAAATCAACAACATGTATAAAATCACGAACGCAAGTTCCATCTACTGTTGGATAATCATTACCAAAAACAGCTAATGACTCTCTTTTGCCTACAGCAACTTGCGTAATATAAGGCATAAGATTATTAGGAACACCAAGTGGGTCTTCGCCCATTAATCCACTTGGATGGGCTCCAACAGGATTAAAATAACGTAGTAAAGTTAGTGACCAATCGGGCTCAGCAACGGCTAAGTCCATAATACATTGCTCAACCATTAATTTACTTTTTCCATACGGACTAGTAGGTAAACCTTGCGGTAATGTTTCAACATAAGGAACAGGGGCTAATTCGCCATAGACCGTGGCCGACGAGCTAAATACTAACTGTTTAACGCCTGCAGCTCGCATTGCTTTCATCAGTACGATACTGCCGTAGACATTGTTTTCATAATATTCTAGTGGTTTGTGAACTGATTCACCGACGGCTTTTAGGCCAGCAAAATGGATCACTGCTTTAATGTCATGTTCTGAAAAAATCTTAGTTAATAGTTTTTCATCGCATACATCGCCTTGATAAAAAATGACGGATTGCCCAGTAATTTTTTGTATCCTATCCAGTACTGATGCTTTACTGTTAAACAAATTATCAATAATAATTGGTGTATAGCCAGATTTAATTAGTTGAACACATGTGTGACTTCCTATATATCCACAACCACCAGTTACTAATATTTTCATAATAAAACCTTCATCTAGTCAATAATAGTTATAGTGAGTTTCTGCTAATCTTCAGACCCTTCACTGTTGTTATGTTTCCACAGATCCCATGGTCCACGCCCTGATAATGTAAAGGATGAAATAAGCGTAAAACTAAATGCGATCAAGCCAAGGATTAAATATGCTCCTTCGAAACCTATTTTAACATACATTAACCCTGCAAAAGTGGACATAAACATGATAGATAATTGTTTTGCAAAACAAAATGCGATTAAGTAAACGGTTGCTGATAAGTGAATAGGGAAGTGTTTGGTAATATATTTAAATGCACCGACAAGTAATAAAGGTGCTTCGAACATATGTAGCGTTTTTAATATCACCACTTCAACTGCTGTACTGGCAAATGCTGAACCTGTAATACGAATAGACATGATAGCACCAGCAATAAGTAATGTATTTTTACTGCCTATTTTCATTACAATCAGAGGAGCAAAAAACATCACAGTGGCATTTAAAAATTCACCGAGCGTAGTTACATAGCCGAAAGCTTCACGACCCACTTGTTCGTTAGTAAAAAATGAGGTGAAAAAGTTTGCAAATTGTTGATCAAATACATCATAAGTACAAGCAACCCCAATTATGTAAAGCATGAAGAACCATGTCTTACGCATACTAAGTAAATCAAGGGCAAGTTTTAGATTGAATGGCTTTGGTTTATTTAATCCCATTTGCTCAACGACTTCAGTCGTTGTGGTTTTTGCAGGATCGGCGATTTTAACTAAAATTAAAAGAATCAATGCAAATCCAGAACATAACCAAAAAACGGCATTGACATCTTTAGAAATCATAATTCCAACAAACGAAGCACATATAGCCCAACCAAAACAGCCAAACATACGACAACGACCAAATTCAAATCCACTACGTCGACTTATTTTTTCGACAAGAGCTTCAATAGCTGGTGCACCACCACTAAATACCATACCAAGATAAAGCCCTCCAACAATTGCGCCCAAGGTGACATTTAATTGAAGTAATGGCCCTAAAACGAAGATAAAAAATGGACCAAATAGTACAAGAAGAAGTGTGATAACCCAAAGAAGGTGTTTCTTTAACCCTAGTTTATCAGAAATTAACCCGAATAAGGGTTGAAAAAAAAGCGCAAATAGTGAAATAAATGAAAAAACGTACCCCGTATTAGCCTCATCAAGCCCATTCATTTTTAGCCAAACAGGAAAAAAAGGGCTGTATGCTCCCATAATAAAAAAGTATAGAAAGAAGTAGAGACTGAATATCCAATAATTCTTATTACTTAGTGATGACTTTATTTTTTGATTCATAATGAACTTCCTTTGTTAGGCTTTAAATGATCACACAATCATTTAAAAAACTTTTACATGTATATGAACAGGTAAGCTATTTGTTGGGGGCGATAATAGCACTAAAATAATTTTGAAAAAGTGATCTAGATAACATTTTATGAAATCGGTTACATTTAATGTTAAATTAATTTTTGTTAAAAAGTTTCAGGTAGATATGTGTTTGAGTATAATTTTCGTGTTTTATGATGGCAATAATGCAAATTAAAGATCGTCAATCTGCTAAAGAGAAGGTTTAAAATAATTAATTGGAATAAAACAAATAAAGTGCAGCTATTGATTGAAATCGATTACATTTTTCTGTTTACACTTTCTTGAGTCTATTGTAATTGACTATGATTTAAGTAAGCTAAACAATTAACATTTATACTGAAACGTATATTTACCTGAAACTTTTTGACAAGGAATTTTTTATTAATTAGTATTAGCTTAACTTTTTATTATTAATTTGTTTAATCTTAATTAAATTGGAAAAATTAGATAACCTAATGGTTAATTACCTAGTTTTAATTGATTTTATTCGTTCCTCAAAATCTGACCAATAATAATAACCATCATTATTAACAGAAGCATTTTCTAAATGAAGTTGATAATGTTGTGGTAAATTATTGTCATCAAGTGCTAGCCCGTTATGGAGTTGTTCAAAACTTTGATAAATATATTCGGCTTTAAAAAAGTATTCGCCTGTAGATAGGTGACGAAAACGCTGTAAAGCTACTTTTCCACCAATTGGGGTTATTTCAAATTGATTTGGTAGTTGGTAGTCTTTAAAGTCTAATGCACCCAGTAATGAAGCGATGGTACTATCGTGTCCAACAAGTAAATTGACTTTACTATCCTGTAGCATAAGATCGTTTATCATGTTGATAATAAGTGCCGCTGAATGTTTAGCAAGTGTTTTAGAATGGCAAACTAAATTTATATATTGATTACGAATTGCGCTAATTTGTTGCCACTGCTCTTGGCTAGTTAGTCTACCCCATGCAATTTGTTCTTTTGGAAAGGCCGAATAGTATTGCAATAAGAATGCATCAACGGCTGAAATACCTATCGCAAGTGGTCCGAGGAGTGCTGGTTCTTCATGTTTTTTAAAATAAAGTTCGGATGGAATATCGGCTAAATCGCATTTATATTCAGCATATAATTTTGAATGCTTATAATCCAAAATATCGGAAAGGGCTTCATAAGCTGGTGCTAGGCTTTTAAAAATATTGGCTGCTTTGTCAGCTTCTTCAATATCACGCAAAACCGCATTTTTAAACTCAGTTGAATCGTCTTGCAAGCTAGGATCGAAAATCGGATCCATTTTTTCAATGGCATATTTATGATGAATAGGAATATCATACCCAGCAAAGGCACCAGCTGTCATAAATTGAGCGGTCGCGACAGTTCTTTGCAGACTATTAGAATACACGAATAATTCAGTATTATGTTTTGATAATTTTATATTGTGTTTTTCAAGCCAAGTCGATAAATAGCGGCCAAAATAAACTTCTAATATTCCACCACGAGTGGTCAAATAACCATATGGATGATCCCATTTAGGCCATTTAAAGGGAGTCACTTTTTCTAAAAACTGCAAAGTATTTTGTAATGGCGTACGAATACCATGACGGCTAAGTATAACGATTTTATCTAATTGGTAATGGTTATTTTTCATTTTGTGATCCATCCTTGTTTATGTAAATAATCTAAAATAAAATCACGTTGTTCATTATTTATTGTATTTGCAATTTTATCACTCCAACCACCGGTTTTTTGATTAGTACTACGGTTTTGATAGTAATCACCTATTTGGGTATCATATTTTGCTAAAGTTGCATGATCAAGTGGTTGATATTGGTTTTCAAAAAAGAGAAGCTCTTTAGGTAACCTCGGTTTTATTTCTGGATTATGATCGGGGTAACCAAGGCAAAGCCCAAAAAGAGGAAGAACATATTTTGGTAACTCAAGTAATTGGGTTACTTTATCAATATCATTTCTCAGTCCGCCAATATACACAGCACCAAGTCCTAAGGATTCAGCCGCTATTACTGCATTTTGAGCCATAATTGCTGTATCAACACAGCCCAATAATAACTGCTCGGCTTTGCCAAGATTAAGTGTTGGATCAATTTGAAAATGACGATTAAAATCGGCGCAAAATACCCAAAATTCAGGGGCTTTTTTAACATATTTTTGATCACCAGCATAATGAGCTAGTTTTTCGCGTTTTTTAGGATCTGTAATACGAATAATTGTCGAACATTGAATAAAGTTAGAACTAGAAGCCGACTGTGCTGATCGAACTATAGATGTTATTTGTTCTTGAGTTAAACTAGTTGTTTTATAAGCACGAATAGAGCGGTGTCGACAAAGTAGATCGATAGTTTGATTTTGCATAATGGCTCCTTAGCATAATTATTTGTTTACAAATTGAAGATCCCAAACGCCATGACCTAAATTTTGACCTCGTTTTTCAAATTTAGTAATTGGTCTATCATCAGGTCTCAGAATATAGTCATCGCTTGGTGATAAATTTTCAAAACCTTCAGCTTGGGTTAAAACCTCTAACATATGTTCTGCATAATGTTGCCAATCGGTAGCTAGGTGCAAAATTCCACCTAATTTTAATTTTTGTCGAATTAACTGTACAAATTGGGGTTGAATAATGCGGCGTTTGTTATGTCTTGCTTTATGCCAAGGATCAGGGAAAAAAATTTGTACTTTGTCTAATGTATGATTAGGGATCATATTTTCTAATACTTCAACAGCATCGTGACACATCACTTTTATATTTGATAATTGATTTTCTTCAATTGCCATCAAACAAGCACCAACACCGGGTTTGTGTACTTCTATTCCTAAAAAATTCTTATTAGGTGCATTTTTAGCCATTTCAATTAACGAAGCACCCATACCAAATCCAATTTCAAGAACAGTCGGTTTATTAGAATCAAAAACCATTGGTGAATTTACATCATATTCAATACCAAATAGCGGCCATAAACTTATTAATGCCTGTTCTTGGCCTTTTGTTAAACGACCTTGCCGTAAAACAAAACTACGAATGGTTCTTTTAGATTTGATATTTTCGTTATCTGAGTTTAATTGTTCGTTCATCACGTTATCTACTTTTGTTGTGGAATTTATTAAAGCCAAAGAATGGTTTGTTAGTTTACTCGATTTTGAGTTCACAGCAAAAGCATCTTATGGCCAAATTGTTTTATTTAATGACCTGGATTCAAACATGAAGTGCAATTTTAAACAATACCTAACGCCTCACGATTAAAGTCATCGATGACATTGAATGTCCTAAAGCGACGTTGATTACTGCTACTGTCATTCATAAAATCCATTGAACAACATTCACCTTGTTTATTAGGCACCAATAGCTTTTCCTGGCATCGTGGAGGAATGCGTTTTTTTCGTTTTACTCTGAGATTAAGCTTTAATTCACAATACACCCGATAAACACGCTTATGGTTCCATTGATAGCCGAGCTTTCTGATACGATTAAAGCATTTAGGAAAGCCCCAGCGT
>NZ_LZHJ01000102.1:0-2862 GCF_001690815.1 Gilliamella sp. GillExp13
CCTCATGTGCTCGATAGGTTTGATTAGGTTTTGAGTTTCTTTTTATCTCTCGACTTATTGTCGAAGGATGTCTATTGAGTAGCTGGGCTATCTCTTTTTTATTCTTTCCTGCTTGTAATAATACGAAAATCTGGTATCTTTCCTTCCTAGAAAGGTGATTATAATACATAGCAATCTCCAAACTGTGGTGGTGCGAAGGTGCTAGTATAAATCACCTTCTACTTTCTTCACTCCACCGTGTTTAAAATTGCACTTCATGTTTGAATCCAGGATTTTTCCACCACTTATTTCCTTTTTTGTCAATGCGTTAATGGATTGTTGTGTACATAACTTGGCTTTTTTTATACAGAATAGTTTTAATGATTAGTAATGTTTTAGTGCTATTGCTGTTGTCCTGCTTCAAAATGGTAGTGTTCCATTGAGGCACAGGTAAAAGATTCAATAAAGGCAGGTTTTGTATGCCACGTTTGTTTGGCAGTAAACAAATCATTAGCAATGGCCCAATCATACACCCCAGTATTCACAGGATAACGGGTTAACACACCAGATAATTGATGTTTTTCAATCCAAGTTTTAGCTTCAGTTAACGAGGTGAATATACCAGCAGGAAAGTTTGCTCCTTCACCATTAAATACCCATATTTCGTTCATTTTTGCTATCCTATTTAATCAATTCTGGTTGCAATATGGTATTATGCTATAAAATTAATATGCGATTTAAAACATGACAATAGTTTAAGGGAAATGTTGTCGAAAATAGATAATTCAAAATTATTAAGATTATCTTGATATTCCATTACTTTATCCACACCATAATTTGAATAGACAAGGCAAGTTATATGTATCATATCGTTTGTGATGCAAATATTAACAATATCATTATCAAATAGTTCCATACTGTTAATTGATAATTTGAAACGCAGATAAATTTGTTGTTTCAAGATATTAACATGTACATAACTAGCCATATCAGTTAATTTAAACTGCCTAGCAATATTCGATTGTAATAAAATACCTAATTGATTGAGTTTATCAGATAAGTTTGATATCAAGTCAACTGTTTTTTTATTGTTATAAATCATAATACTGTAAAAAAGCATCGTTTTTAAAATAAAAGACAAAAGAGCTAAATAAATCCTCTAATGTTGGGTTATTTAATTCATTGTTAGCCACGCTAATAATATCTTCAATTTCGGCTTTTTCTAGCGTTGGTATCCAACCTTCTTCTATAGCTTGTTTAGGCAGGTTTGAATCATCATCATCTAAAATATCTTCATCCTCAAGACTAAAAACTCCTTGGGTATTAAGTGTCCAAGATGAGTGAACAGCGGGAAGATAAAAAAAACTGTATGGCATGTCTTCTATGTTAGAAAGCATATCTCGTATAGTAATAAAATTCATCATTTTCAAAAAAATTAAAAGGTTAAGATACTTTCAGTATTCAGACATCAGTATAATGGCATATTAAATGATTGTCAGTATATTTCAATAAGCAATGTATTCATTTAATCACCATCGGCAATAATCACTTCGTCTTCACTCACAGCTTGCTTAAGTAGCATAATTAGTTTTTGGATTTCGCTGTCGTTATGTTTTTGTAACAAGTTGATTAATATTTTTTGATGATCGGGATAGATTCTGTTTCGACCATAGACATCAATCATGATGCCTGTTTTCCGCTTTAAATCGATAAAAGCTTGCTCAAGTAATTGCACTTTTTTATCACTTAAAACAAGAGATGGCTTACTGTCTTTTTGATCTGATAAGTAGGAAAAATCTAGCATCTTTTATATTCCTTGATATTGGTAATGCGTTGATTATTCTGAGGTGTCTTTTTTCGATAACGTATGCTCTGTTTTAAACCGATGGATCCTTGATTTGCACATTTTAGCAGATCCTCATCACTAATAATAAAATCACTATCTTCCAGAAAAATATCAATCACTGCTTCAGCAAATGAATCTGGAATGTGATTTAAGGCAAAGTTAAAAATACGATTTTTTGCTTCGTTATGTTGTAATATTGATTCAATGATGATCGATGCATTTTGCTGCCACTTTTCGGCAAACCGTAGAAAATCTTGCTCATTGAACGTATCTTGCAGAATGATCTTAGCTACCATTGAATCCACTTAATAATATTGTATGGTAAATATAATTGTTATTTCAAGGTTGATCCTAACTAACAACAACGATCATCGCTATATTGATATATCAATATGCAAAAATATATAGATAATTATAAACAATTTTTCATCTTAACAACTATCTATTATTTCAATACAAAGATTTTAGTTAAGTGATATTTTATTCTTTTTAATCAAAAAATAGCGTTTGGAAGAAATTGGACGGGAAATGTAAGGTAGATATCTAAGTGCAAACGGAAAGGTTTTTATAGGTTTGTTAAAAAGTTCGAGTAACCAACCATCAGAATCCTTAAGCGACATAAATTCAAAACTTATCGAATTATCGGATAAAATTTTAATATCACGAAGACAACAAGCACTGAGCCAAGCATATGCACCACCACCAATTCTGGCTCGGTCGACGATTTTATTACCTTTTAAATCAAGTAAATAAATATATAAAACTTCTTCCCAACCATCGCCGTATGACACAAAAAGTAAGATATAATTATCATTATAACTAAAAGCCGCTTCTAAATAGCCCCCTTTCAGTTTTTCATTACAGCAAACACCATCAACTTCAACAAGTGAATAGATTTCGCCAGGTTTCCTGAGAGGTAATCGCTTTACTACAACATTGGATATCATTTTTATCATACTTAATCTAAAAAATGTTATTTAAAATATCAATAGAAAGCCTATCAACACTAAACTTAATAAAATTACCACTTAAGTAAG
>NZ_LZHJ01000103.1:0-40716 GCF_001690815.1 Gilliamella sp. GillExp13
CTTCGGTATGGCGCCAAGTTGAAAAATACCTCATGCTTTATTACAGCCCAGAGCAGATTGCTGCACGTTTAAAGAAAGTCAGCGTCCAATCAATCTATAACTATCTTTATCAAAATAAAGCGCGCTATGAACAATTCAAACCTTATCTAAGGCGAAAAGGCAAAGCCTATAGGCATTGTAAGGCACCGAGTATTAAAGAAGGAGACCGCCGTTATAAACGGTCAATTAAACAACGTCCAAGTTATGTAGAAAGCCGGAAAACGCGAGGACATTGGGAGGGAGATACGATTATTAGCCGTAAAGACAAGCAAGCATTGGTGACATTAGTTGAACGCAAAACAGGGCTAGTATTAATTGGGCACCTCAATCAACGTACCGCCTTCGAAACGAGAGATATGATAATAAAATTGCTAACGCCGTTTAAAAAAATGGTTAAAAGCATCACCATTTGATAATGGAACCGAATTTAATTATCATCATGCTATTGAGCATTATTTAAACGCCGCCGTGTACTTTGCGGAGCCTTATAAAAGCTGGCAAAGAGGCACAAATGAAAACACCAATGGCTTAATACGTCAGTTTATACCAAAGTCAGCGGCCATTTCATTAGTTGACGACAAACAGATAAAGAAAATACAATATCTATTGAACACAAGCCCAAGAAAACGGCATAAGTTTAAAAGCCCTGCCGATTTTTATTCTAAGGAGTTAAGAAGAATTGCACTTCATTGTGTAATCTAGGACTGTTATTGATAAAAATTAAATAAAATCAATATTCTATATGAATATTTTTTGCTTTTCATCTTATTGCTTCATTAGCATCAAAAAAATATTTAAAATTTAATAATGAAGGTATTAATTGTAAAATTGAAAAAAGTATTAATAATTCAAACTAAAATAATCAGTAAAAATAGCGTACAATAGCGCAATATTAAACACAGGCTTATTATAAATAGATTAGGAATTTAGTATGACCGGCAAATTTATTGTCGTCGAAGGGCTTGAAGGGGCAGGTAAGACCACCGCTATTGATATCGTTGCTCGTATTTTAAATCGACACAATATTGGTGATTTGCAGTTTACTCGAGAGCCAGGTGGAACAGCGATTGCTGAAGCATTACGCAATATTATTAAAAATGGTTTAGATAATGAGCTTTTGACTGATAAAGCCGAATTATTGATGTTATATGCCGCACGTATTCAGCTGATCGATAATGTAATTAAACCAGCACTTCATGCAGGTAGATGGGTTATTGGTGATCGTCATGACTTATCAACGCAAGCTTATCAAGGTGGTGGGCGCCAGTTAGATAAAGTTTTTATGATGACATTGAAAGAACAAGTGTTAGGTGATTTTAAACCTGATCTTACTTTATATTTGGATATTGATCCTCAAATAGGATTAATGCGAGCAAGATCTCGAGGTAAACTCGATCGTATCGAGCAACAGTCATTGCCGTTTTTTGAACGAACTCGTCAAAGTTATTTAGAACTTGCTAAACAAGATAAAACCATCATTACAGTTGATGCAGGAAAATCAATCGACAATGTGAATGGGCAAATTGAACAAATTTTAACTGCATGGTTAACTAAACAGGTTGATATTGAATGATCTTAAATGACTATCCTTGGCTTTCGTTGCCGTATCAGCAATTAGCTTCTGGAATTATGCACAAACGAGCTCATCATGCTTTATTAATTAATTATGTCCAAGGTAGTGGTGAAGATGAGTTTGTTTCAAAGATTGCAAGCCGTTTATTATGCCAATCTTCACAACAATTGGAGCCGTGCTTAAACTGCCATAGTTGCCAATTATTTTTGTCTCACCATCATCCTGATTATTATGTAATAACTAATGAACAATCTAAACAGTCAATAGGTATTGATCAAATCCGTAAAATATCAAACAAAGTTTACGAAAAATCTCAGCAAGGTGGAAATAAAGTCATTTGGATAAAAAATGCAGCTTTAATGACCGAAGCTGCCGCCAATGCATTGTTAAAAACGTTAGAAGAACCACCAGAAAACACATATTTTATTTTAAGTGATGAACATAACAGCAAATTGCTTCCAACAATTCATAGTCGCTGTTTTTCTTATTTTTTACCTATTCCTAAATTGGAACAATCCATTGAATGGTTAAAAAGTCAACGCGATCAGCAATACAGCGATAATGAGCTTGCCTCAGCGTTATTATTGAGCGAAAATGCACCTCTAAAAGCAGTTACACTATTGGTACCGGAAAAGTGGCAACAACGAAAAGCATTTTGTGATCATTTATTAGAAGTTGTACCACAAAACAATTATTGGCAATTGGCTAAAACCTTTGATCATGAAGAATTTATTGAAAGAGTTATTTGGTTTTGTGCTTTATTAAGTGATGCGCTTAAAGCGAAGCAAAAAGTGGGGCGTTTTATTGTTAATCGTGATCAAGTCCCATTGGTTCGACTGCTTGCCACTAAAAGCAATGAAAAAATTTCTGAGCTCTATAATTTATGGTTGCAGGCAAGAAATCAGTTATTAACTGTTACTGGATTGAATAAAGAACTGATTGTTTATAATGTACTTGCTCAATCAGAATTGATTAGCTAGCCAAAAGTAAAGTATTTTATAAAGGGTTTCGTCAAAAATTTTCAGTAAAGTATACTGTTAAGTAATAAGGATTGCAGTGAGTTATTTATCTATAGAGTTTGGTTTACTCTTTATCGCTTTCTTTGCCTTGTATTGGGGATGTCACTTATCACCCAAAATACAAAATATTCTACTTTTAGTAGCAAGTTATCTTATTGTTGGCAGTTATAGCTGGCAATTTTCGCTTATCCTTTTTATTTATACTTGTGCAATCTATTTGTTCTCAGTACTGATTGCTACATCTGAACGTCACTCAAAACGGTGGTTAATTTTAGGATTATGCTTATCAATAATTAATCTGGCGTTGTTTAAATATTTTGATTTTTTTCGTTATGAGTTGCAGGATCTGCTTAATTTATTAGATTTACCAGTTTTACTACCTGTTATAACCGTACTAATTCCAATAGGCATCTCATTTTATACTTTCCATTCGGTAAGTTATTTAGTCTCGGTAAAAAAGAAAGAGTTACCCGTTGCTAACTTTTGGGATTTTGCCTTATTTTTGTCTTTTTTTCCAAGTATTATTGCGGGTCCGATTAATCGAGCTAAAGAATTTTTACCTCAAATTAGCATCAGTCAGCCTCGTAAAATTCTAGAACCATTTCGTGCATTTATGCTGCTTATCTTGGCTGTAATCAAGGTTTACTGCTTAGGTGGTTTAATTAATGAATATTGGGTTAAACCAATATTTGCTAACCCGTTAGAATTTAGTGTAATTGATTTACTAGTAGGTCTTTATGCTTATGCAATGCAAATTTATTTAAATTTTTCAGGGTATACTGATTTAGTTACAGGTATTGCCTTATTGCTAGGATTTCGTTTACCAATTAACTTTAATCTCCCTTATTTAGCATTAAATTTGAGAGATTTTTGGTCACGTTGGCATATTAGCTTATCTCGTTGGATTCGCGATTATATTTATATTCCTTTAGGAGGAAGTCGTCGAGGTTTTATTCGGACTCAAATCAATGTTATGTTGGCAATGTTACTATCTGGATTATGGCATGGTGCTGGCATTAATTTTATTATTTGGGGGGCATGTCACGGCATTGGTATTGTGGCTCTTAACATTGGCGATCGTTATTTTGGGCAAGGTTGGATAGCTACACGTTCACCATGGATAGCACGGTTATTAACATGGCATTATGTCTGTTTCACCTGGTTATTTTTTAATAGTGACAGTTTACCTGATGCAGTAGATTATATGACAGCATTAATGCATAACTTCTTGATAGAACCGCATCATGTAGGGGCATTTTTAGTGATTTGTTTCATTTACTTTACCTACCCGATGTGTAAAACTTTTACTGATTGGTTTATTATTCAGTTAACCAAAATACCGCATTTATATTTACCATTAATTTTTATTTTAATTCTGTGGTTGGTTATTTATATTGCACCATCAGGTATGCCAAACTTTATTTACGCTAATTTTTAATTATATTAATTTAATTATGATGATATATAAAAAATCGTTCTCAAAAAATAATAAAAAACCAAAATCTAGTTTGAAACGGCAACGTCATAAATCGCTGAATAAAAATGTAATTAAAAAAAATCTTCACAAAAAAACAAACACACCTCTTGTTTTTACTGGCAGCCCTTTATCAGCTCGTTATATATTAGTTATAATGTCTGTTACCGCTATTGCATTAATTGCGATTTATTATAAATCTATATTGATTTATTGCCAGCAAGCATACCATACTGATTTATTTGATGGTAATACGATTGCTTCTCAAGAAATTTCACCACAAGATTTTGAAAAAAACTATATTGATGAGCAAAATGATCAAGAGCATACAACCACACAAACATCAACTTCACTTACTCAACCGATTGATGTTGCGTTACCCGTTACTGAAAATAAAACATCCAAGTTAGCAACGGATGAGTTTGAAGAGATAAAACAAAATAAAAAAATCGAAGAAGTAGTTACAAACAAAAATTTAAAAAGTGAAGATACTGGTGCGGATTACAATTTAAAAATACATTCTGATACTACTAATCAAAATAAGCCAGAAATAGCATCTGTACTTCAAGATAGGAATAATGAAGTTCATAAGGATATTGAATCAATCCAAGAACCGCTACCGATTGTTCTAACAAGTAATGATAAGGTATTTTTTGCAGGTGACTCTTTAATGCAAGGCGTTGCACCATATGTAAAAAAAATGTTGTTTAAGCAGTATAAAATAGAAAGTATTGATTTGAGCAAACAGAGTACAGGACTTGCTTATCCAAGTGCTTTCGATTGGCCAAAAACAATTAATGATAATCTAATTGCTGATCCTTCAATAAAATTATTGGTCGTTTTTCTTGGTGCTAATGATCCTTGGGATTTTCCTGTTAAAGGTTATGCCAAATACGCTAAATTTAAATCTGAATTATGGGAAGAGCACTACCGTTTGCGTATTGCATCTATTTTAAATAGTGCTATAGAAAATGATGTTCAAGTACTTTGGCTTGCTGCGCCTTGTATGCGTAAACACAAATTAAATAATGGAATGGTTTATCTAAATAATTTATATAAATCTGAAATAGAAAAAACTCAACAACATTTCTTAACAACAAACGAATTATTGGGTTGTACATACGAAAAGTTCAGTAATTTCATAGAAACCGATAAAGCCAAAATTAAAGTAAGAGTTGATGATGGAGTTCATTTTACACCAACTGGTCAAAAAATTTTGGCAAAAGCGATTATGGAACAAATAATTTATAAAGAATTAGAGGATACCTTTAATGATTAAATCTTTAAAGTATATTATAACCGTAATTGCAGTAACAATTGCCGTTGGTTGTAGTGTAGCTGAAAGTAAAACCACCACGGTATCTACTATTGTTGATTTTGGTGATCCTAATGCTAAACAATTTGCAATGCGTTTAAAATCGTTAGAGGATAATAAAAAAACGGATCAAGTGGTCAATATTACTCAATTTGGTGATTCACATTCAGCCGCTGATTTTTTTACTGGTGAGTTAAGAACATTAATGCAACAAAAGTATGGTAATGCTGGTATTGGCTGGATAACGCCTGTAGCTATAAAAGGACAAAGCCATGCAGCTGTTACGTGGAATTCCAAAAATTGGAATGTGCTAAGTAGCCGAACTTTAAGTAACTTGGATTTTCCTATGGGTGGTTTTATCGCTAAACCAAATAAAGATTTTGCCACTATCCGAATTACACCAAGAGGCTCTAATAATAAAGATTGGCAAGTTAAGTTAACCTTTAAAACACTTAAAAATAACACAAATTCATTAGCGCTTTATGATGCTAATAATCATAAAATTAATTTAAGCAATACTCCAAAATCAAATAGTTGGCAAACAGCTTCGGTTGTTTCTAAAATGCCATTGGTTATAAAAGGTCAAAAAGATATAGAGCTTGGTGGAATTTGGTTGACTCGCTATCAACAACCAGGTGTTATTGTTTCATCTATTGCCACTAATGGAGCTAAACAAACAATTTGGCAAAAGTGGGGGAAAGATTGGTTTAAAGAACTGTCTATATCACAAAGTGATTTAATTATTTTAGAATACGGGACAAATGAAAGTTTTGATGGAGCATTAGATGCTAATCAATATCGAAAAAATTTAGTGAATAATATTAGACTGATTCGTAAAACATTACCCAATGCTACGATCTTGATAATGACACCGCCTGATACTATGGCAAATGAAACAAATATGCCTAAGTCTTTTGCAAAGATAATGGATATTCAAAAACAAGTTGCTAAATCTGAAAAAACATTATTTTGGGATTGGCAAGTGGCAATGGGGGGAAAGTATTCTATTAAGCAGTGGCGAAAACGGGGGTTAGCACGCCCAGATTTAGTGCATCAAACTTTACGAGGTTATAAAGAAAGCGCTCGTATTTTTTATGCTGATTTGAATGAATTTGTTAGAAAGAATAGCTAAGAATTTTGATTAGAAGGAATAAATAAGTTATGGCATCACCAATTATTGTTGCAGTTGATTTTCCAGATGTTAAATCGGCATGGAATTTTATTGATCGTGTAGATCCAAAAGATTGTCGCATTAAAATTGGTAAAGAGCTTTTTACACATGCAGGACCTGACTTTATCAAGCAAATTATGAAAAAAGGTTTTGATGTTTTTTTAGATCTTAAATTCCATGATATTCCAAATACTGTCGCAAAAGCAATTGCTGCAACTGCTGACCTTGGTGTTTGGATGACCAATGTTCATGCTAGTGGTGGCTCACGCATGATGACAGCTGCTAAAGATGCGCTTTATTCATATGGTAAAGATGCCCCTATTTTGATTGCGGTAACAGTATTAACTAGCATGGAGTTAGCTGATCTACAAGAAATTGGTATTAACGTATCACCTTTAGAGCAAGCAACCAGATTAGCAATACTTGCTAAAAACTGCGGGCTTGATGGTGTAGTATGTTCAGCAAAAGAAGTACAAAGTTTTAAAACTCGTTTGGGCAGTGATTTTAAATTGGTGACACCAGGTATTAGACCAGTGGGTACTAATTCTGATGACCAAAGGCGTATTATGACGCCTCAGCGAGCTCAAGCTGCAGGTTCTGATTATTTAGTCATTGGACGCCCAATTACCCAAGCAGAAGATCCTGCTAAAGCTTTACAAACAATTTTAGCAACACTAGATACAAGTAAGAGTCAATAATATTATTATGTCTGATAATCCACTTGTTTACTCGACCGATAAAGGTCGAATTAAACCGACCCAAACACTTATCTCACGCCCTAAGGGGGATGGTATTATTCGAATTCAACGACAAACATCAGGCCGTAAAGGTAAAGGTGTTTGTGTTATTACTGGATTTGATATCGATCATACTCAATTATTACAGTTAGCGGCAGAATTAAAAAAACGTTGTGGTTGTGGGGGAGCAGTTAAAGATGGTGTTATTGAAATACAAGGTGATAAACGTGATTTATTAAAGTCATTGCTAGAAGATAAAGGATTTAAAGTAAAGCTAGCAGGTGGCTGATTTAGTTTATAAAATTAGCGCCCACAATAAAAATGGACGCTAATTACAGCACAATAAATTTTAATTAGAACGATAACTACGCATTTTTTTACTGATCTCTCGACGTTCTTTTGAAATTTCAGCATTTTTAATAATGTAATCATCAACACGATCATCGTAATCGCTTTTCATGTTCGCAATAATCGCTTGAAGTTCTTCATAAGTCATATCTGGTTTAATATATTCGCTCAAGTTTTCAAGTAGTAGTACTCTTTTTTGGTTGTCACGAATTTTCTTCTCGTTATCTGATATTTCACGTTTTAATTTATTTAAACGGCGTGATAAACGAATGTATTCTAATACATCTTGAAACGATGGTGCGGTTGATTTTTCCTTGTCCATCTATAACCCCTTATCTCAAAAAATGGAAAATAAACTTCTACCAATTATATACCAATAATTTTTTAAGATCATATTAATTATATTTTTAAACAAAATGATATTTCAGTAGATTAGTTATCTGTTGAGTGTTAGCTATTTTAAATTCGATTTTAAGCAAATTTTATTTCTAAATCTTCATCAAAATATTGTTTTATTTTATAAAGTTAGTTGTGAAATAACATAAAAATAAAAACAGCTATTAAGAATTAGTGCAAAGTATTGTACAATATCTTCAAATTTGTAAAAAGTGCCAGAATGAGAGAATCATAATGAGCTGGATTGAAAAAATTCTTAGTAAAAATAATATATCGTCAGATCATAAAAAGGCGAATATTCCTGGTGGCGTTTGGACAAAATGCACTAACTGTGAGCAAGTCATTTATCAAGCTGAACTTGATCTTAATTTAGAGGTCTGTCCAAAATGCGACCACCATATGCATATCCCTGCCCGAGTGCGTTTATACCGTTTTTTAGACGAAGGTTCGGATATTGAAATTGGTGCAGATCTTATGCCTAAAGATATCTTAAAATTTAAAGATACAAAAAAATATAAAGATCGATTAACAGCAGCTCAAAAAGAAACTCACGAAAAAGAAGCAATGGTTGTCATGAAGGGAACATTGCTTGGTGTACCAGTAGTTGTTGCCTGTTTTGAATTTGCGTTCATTGGTGGTTCAATGTCTTCTGTTGTTGGTGCATTATTCACTCGCGCAGCAGAGCAAGCCATTGAGGATAAATGTCCTTTAATTTGCTTTTCAACAAGTGGTGGTGCTCGAATGCAAGAGGCGCTATTTTCATTAATGCAAATGGCAAAAACGAGCGCTATTCTTGCTAAAATGCAAGATGAAGGTTTACCATATATTTCAGTAATGACCGACCCTACCATGGGAGGTGTATCGGCAAGTCTGGCAATGTTGGGTGACATTAATATTGCTGAACCTAAAGCATTAATTGGTTTTGCCGGTCCAAGAGTGATTCAACAAACTGTTCGTGAAACATTACCAGAAGGGTTTCAACGTAGTGAATTTTTACTTGAAAAAGGGGCAATTGATATGATCATTCATCGCAAAGATATGCGTTCTAAAATTGCCAGTTTAATAACAAAATTAATGAAACTACCAGATCCGTTTAATGAAGTTATTCTTAACGAGACAGTTTAATTGAGTATGACAAATAACCAACTGAATGCCATGTCAGATCTAAAGACATGGCTTTATTATTTAGAACAACTACATCCTATAACCATTGATTTAGGTTTAGAACGAGTAAAAGCTGTAGCTCAGCGCCTAGATTTATTACAACCAGCGCCTTATATTTTTACCGTTGCTGGCACTAATGGCAAAGGAACAACTTGTCGAACGCTTGAAATGATATTACTTGAAGCGAATTTAAAAGTTGGTGTTTATAGCTCTCCCCATTTATTACGTTTTACTGAACGGGTACGTATCAATAATCAAGAATCAAGTGAACAACAAACAGTAAAAGCCTTTGTAGAAATAGAACAAGCCAGAGGTGATATATCGCTTACCTATTTTGAATATGCAACACTTGCTGCACTTTATCAATTTAAACAAGCAAAATTAGATGTAGTTATATTAGAAGTTGGTCTTGGTGGAAGGCTTGATGCAACCAATATTGTTGATGCTGACGTGGCAATTATTACCACTATTGGTATTGATCATGTTGATTATTTAGGTGATACCCGTGAAAGTATCGGACGTGAAAAAGCAGGTATTTTTAAACCTAAAAGTATAGCTATTGTTGGTGAGCCAGATGTGCCAGAATCTATCTTAAATGTGGCAAAAGCTGTGAATTGCTCTATCTATAGAGTGAATAGTGATTGGTATTATCAACAACTTAACAAAGATTCATGGACTTTTGAGTCAAAATTTAAACAGTATAAAAATTTACCTATTGCCAATGTTCCTTTAGCTAATGCAGCAACTGCAATTGCAGCTATAAGTTATTCATCACTTAAAATAACACAAAATGAAATAACTAAAGGATTGGCAAAATCGAACTTAATTGGACGTTTTCAAATTATTCAAACATCACCACTGGTTATCCTTGATGTAGCACATAACCCACATGCAGCAGCTTATTTAACACAACAATTAGAAAAACTAAAAGCAGAATATTTGCAAGTAGGCAAAGTTAGATTTGTTGTTGGTATGCTCAAGGATAAAGATATTAAAAGTACCTTATCCATCTTAAAAGGTGATAGATGGTATTGTGCTTCGCTTTATGGTGAACGAGGTTGTAGTGCTGAAGTATTAAAACAGCACTTATTTAATGAAGGTGAGTTTAATGTATCAGCATTTGATACTGTATCTAAGGCCTATCAAAAAGCAATGCAAGATGCTAAAGAAGATGATATCATCGTGGTATGTGGCTCATTTCATACTGTATCGGATGTGTTAACTGAAATTGAGCATTAAGTGGAATTAGTCATGGCAGACAATCAAGAAAATAATCCCAATAGAGTAAGAAATTGCCTTGTAGGTTTTGCTACATTATTACTTATTATTGCAGCAATAACCCCGTGGATTATAACGGATAAATCTAACTTACGAACGACAACAACCCCAATTTTGCAACCTGAAGTGGTTACGCAGCAAAATCAAGTGGTTGTACCATCTGATGATACTGATGACAATTTTACCCATAATATATCAGATGTTCCTTACCTATCTGGCTCAGATCAAGATCTAAATTCATCGGCTTCATCTGATATTGTTGATGATACTGACGATTCAACAAATATAATTAAACCTTCAATGTCACAGCAAGAATCTAAACCTTATATGATCCAACTTATTGCGTTAAAAAATAAACAAAAAATAGAAGAGTTAATTGCATTATTACGATTAAATAATTACAGCGTTAGAACAATACCTGATAACCCAGAACCTAATCAGTTAATTAAGTTACAGGTTGGCCCTTATGCTAAAAAAGAGCAAGCTGAACAAGTCATTATTAATTTAAATAACCTAACAAAATTAGAAGGTATTATTATTACTAATTGACCGTTGTGCTACTTGTTTTTAAGTTGTAAAGAATAATTATTATTAATAAAAAGTTGTGAGTTATTATGATGAACTGGGCTGATTTTACGATTATTGGTGTAATTGCTTTTTCTGCATTAATTAGCGTTGTTCGAGGTTTTGTTCGAGAAGCGTTATCATTAGTTAGCTGGATATTAGCTTTTTTTATTTCCAGCCAATTTTATATTTATATTACTGATTATTTAACTTATTTTGATAGTGATGTTATACGTATTGCTGTAGCAATTGTTATTTTATTTATTGCTACCTTATTGGTTTGTTCGATTGTGACTTATGTTATTGGACAATTATTAAAAAAAACGGGATTATCTGGTACTGATCGTTTATTAGGTATCTGTTTTGGTGTATTACGAGGCGTTTTAGTTGTTGCAGCTATTCTTTTTTTAGTTGATACTTTTACGCCGTTATCACAATCACCTTACTGGATTCAATCTCAGCTAATTCCGCATTTTAGTTTTATTATTCGCTGGTTTTTTGATTTTATACAACAGTCTTCTTCGTTTTTAGTACAATAAATTTGGGGTAACCATAGTATGTGTGGTGTTGTTGGTATTGTTGGGAATAGTTCTGTTAATCAATCTATTTATGATGCATTGACTGTTTTGCAACATCGAGGGCAAGATGCAGCAGGTATTGTGACTATCGATAATCAAAATCGATTTCGTTTGCGCAAAGCGAATGGTTTAGTCAAAGATGTGTTTCAAGAGCATCATATGCAACGGTTGCAAGGTAATTTGGGCATAGGGCATATTCGTTATCCTACCGCAGGTAGCTCAAGCCCATCCGAAGCGCAACCATTTTATGTCAATTCACCATATGGTATTGCACTAGCTCATAATGGAAATTTAACCAATACTGATCAGTTGCGTGACAAAGTATTTGAACTAGCAAAGCGTCATATTAATACCAATTCCGACTCAGAGGTGCTACTCAATATTCTTGCTAATGAACTTGACAAGTTTCCCACCTATCCACTAACTGCCGACAATATTTTTACAGCAATACATAATGTTCATAACATAATTAAAGGCGCATATGCCTGTGTTGCAATGATTATTGGGCATGGTCTTGTTGCTTTTCGTGATCCTTATGGAATACGGCCATTAGTTATTGGTAAACGGGTACTTGAGAATCAGAAAATTGAGTACATGGTTGCCTCTGAAAGTGTAGCATTAGATATTCTCGATTTTGAGTTTATACGTGATGTCGAACCAGGTGAGGCAATTTATATTACTCAAGATGGACAATTATATTCTCAGCAATGTTCGGATAACCCTCAATATTATCCATGTATTTTTGAATATGTTTATTTTGCAAGACCTGATTCTTTAATGAATGGTGTCTCAGTTTATCAATCACGTATTCAAATGGGGCAAAAATTGGGGGCTAAAATAGCAAGAGAATGGAAAGATGTTGATATTGATGTAGTCATCCCTATTCCCGAAACATCTTGTGATGCCGCTCTTGAAATTGCACGTATTTTAAATAAACCTTACCGGCAAGGGTTTGTTAAAAATCGCTATGTTGGACGCACCTTTATTATGCCAGGGCAAAGCGCACGTAAATTGTCTGTAAGACGAAAACTCAATGCTAACCGTATTGAATTTGAAGGCAAAAATGTCTTATTAGTTGATGATTCGATTGTACGAGGAACAACCTCAAAAGAAATTCTCGAAATGGTACGTTCTGTTGGGGCTAAAAAAGTCTATTTAGCGTCTGCTGCGCCAGAAATCAGGCATCCAAATGTTTATGGGATAGATATGCCAGTTGCCCGTGAACTTATTGCTTATAACCGAACAGTTGATGAAATAGCAAAAAATATTGGTGCTGATAAGGTTATATTTCAAGATTTATCTGATTTAATTAATTCAATTACAGAACAAAACTCCAACATTCATCATTTAGAGTGTTCTGTTTTTGATGGAAAATATGTTACCGAAGGAATTGATGATAGCTATTTATCATTATTAGAACAGAAAAGAAATGAAACTAAAAAATCTTCAGACATTAAAGAATCAGAAAACTTAGAGATTTATAATGAAGGTTAATAAATTGTGAAAATATAAAATACAATATAAAGGCCTAAATTATCAATTAGGTCTTTTTTTTATTTAGAGAATAATTTTATAATTTATTTAGCTAGTTACCTACAATAAATTCTTTAATATCAAAAGAAATAGTAATTCCTCACTACTCAACTAGATCTACATCCACTATTAAATTTACAAAACTTTACAAATCTTTACTTAATAAATTGAATAATAATGATAAATAAAAAATATATAAAAAACTCAACAAAAAACATAACAAAAAAGTAATAAATTATTTTGATAAATGACATTTTTGTAATAGAATTGCAAAAATTAAAAAGTAGTTGTAAAAATCTAAATAGTAAAAGTTAATAAGAAATAATTATATTGCTATTTAAAATTAGAAATTGATATTGGCAATAGATTTCATATTATGCGCTTTATCGGTGAAATATAAGGAATATTAAGATGAGAAAGAATCTTAATTTAACGATTATCTCTGCATTTGTAATAGCTACATTAGGATGGCAATCTGCTTTTGCTTCTGAAGCTCAAGTATCGCAAGGTCCTATAGATAGTAATAAAATAATTGAGTTAAAAGATGGTACGAAAGCTCGTGAGATGCTTAACAATCAGCAACGTAGTCTTTATCAAATTGCACTTTTAAGTGGTATCTCTATTTCAGAATTACGTGCAATGAATGCGGGACGTTTTGATAAAAAAGATGTTGTTGAGATTGGTGAGCGTATCGTTCTGCCTGAGAATTCACCATTGTTACCTGCAATTAAATTAAACGATGATAAAAAAGATGAACACGCCAATTTGCCTCAATTAGGATCAGATGATAATTACGATGTAAAAAAGGATAAAGACGCACTATCAACTCAAATAGCTTCAACATTACAAACTTTAGCTAGCCAAGACTGGAAACAAATAACTTCGCCAGACAATGGTGGTCTATCCCAACATTTAAAAAACAAGGGTAAAGATTACGCAGAAAGTTATGTACGAAATGGGGTTAAAAACCAAGTTGTTGATCCAGTACGTAATGCTGTACAGGATTTTTTAGGCCGTTTTGGTACTGCTCAGTTACAGTTTGATTTAAGTGATAAAGGCGAATTTAACAATGTCAATTTGAAGTTATTTAGCCCATGGTATGACACAGAAGATACATTAATATTTAGTCAAATATCATTTCAGGAATATGAACACAACCGTCGAATAGGTAACTTTGGTATTGGTCAGCGTTGGGAAGTTGCTGATAAAAAATGGTTACTTGGTTATAACGTATTTTTTGACCATGATTTCCAGCGTGCACACAATCGTTTAGGTATTGGTGCCGAAGCTTGGACTGATTACATGAAATTTGCTGCTAACTATTATCATCCGTTATCAGACTGGAAAGATTCTAAAGATTTTGATGATTATTTAGAACGAGCAGCGAGAGGCTTTGATGTTCGATTCCAAGGATATTTACCACAATATCCACATTTGGGCGGATCACTCATGTATGAACAATACTATGGTGATAAAGTTGCCTTATTTGGTAAAGATAATTTACAAAAAGACCCGCGAGCAATTACTGTCGGTCTTGATTATACACCAGTTCCACTTTTCACTATTAAGGCTGAGCATAAACGAGGTCAAGACAATAAAAAGGCAACTAAAGCTGAACTTACAATGAACTATCGTATAGGTACACCGTTAAAAGATCAGTTAGATCCAGATATGGTTCAATCTGCTCGTTCCTTAAAAGGTAGTCGTTATGATTTAGTTGATCGTAATAACTATATCGTTCTTGAATATAAAGAAAAGAAAATATCGGTCGATTTAGGGCTTGAGCAAACTCAGTTAATTGAAGGACAAGCCTATCCGTTAACTATCAGTGTTCACAATGCTAAGAACTTATCAAGTTTAGTATGGTCTGGTGATATGCTTGAAATTGACGCTGGTGGTGGTTTTTTATGTATTGCTACAGGTGAATGTACCGCTTCTTCATGGCTTAATCCACCAGCCGATGTAAATAATTGGCAAATTGTTGCTCCTAGTTATATTGATCAAAATGGTCAGCGTCGCCCAGTTAGCACCAATGGCAAATATTCTTTATCAGTTTCTGTCACTGATAGCCGAGGAAAATCTGCAACATCTAATGCTGTAAGTTTTGAAGTATTACCAAATCCGACAATGCGTAAAATTGGAGTATGGGCAGTAGATAGTTCAGGTAACAAAACAACTTTGGCGGCTCAGCCTGCAAATGGCTCAAGTAGTTTGACCGTATTAGCTACTCTCGTTAAACCGAAGGTAAATAATGGTTCAATCAACTCGTTCCAAGATGTAGATGGTTTTAGTGATAGTGAACTAATGGATAGTATACCAGTAACATTTAATGAATTTGCTGGATTGTGGACTGCAACTAGTAATGGCGAAAAAATTGCTTTAATCAATGGTACATCAGGTAATGTAAATGAATGTCCAGAGCAAAAGCCTTGTGTTATTGTAAAATCATTTGAAAAAGTTGCAAAAGGTCAAAAAATATCATCCCGTGCCTCAACTGCGGCTGGTTTAGAAGTAATCGGTGATAGTTATGCAATAGATGTAGCTTCAAATATTGAAGGACTGATTGATTTTTCAATTTCGTTAGATCAGTATGGTTTTGGTACGTCATTCAATAAAACCTCTGTTGATTTCTCTGGTGGTAGATCGGGTTATATAGAAGTTTGGAATGATTCTGGAACATTAGTTGCTAAAAGTTCAGGTTCTGTACTTGAATTTGACCCTGCAGGGCCAAACGAATGGCGTGTTGGTAATGAATATCTTGTTAAAGCGTTTACCTCTGAAAATGGTCCCCAAATTGTTAAACCATATGTAATTTGGTCATTAGTTGGTTCAAATGCAAGTGCTTGTCCTAATAATGAGACTTCATTACCAAATGACGCTAGGAGTCATCCTAATGGACCGTGGTTTAACGTTGCTTTGGGACGAGATGCTCACTATAAAATAAAAGGTAAAACGGCTGACAATTACAGTTATGCTTCATCTGGCACAAGTATACCTGCGGTTGGTGACGCACCGAGTCATTTAGATTTAACTCCACAGCCTGCTTCTACCTCTGCGTGTGCTGGCGATCAAGGATTTAAATTGCAAGTGACCGTTTTATAATAGATAAAAGTTTAGATTATCGACGTAAGTCGATAATCAAGAAGGGAACACCAACAAAATGGTGTATTTATATAAATACAACATGTTAATTTATAGAGAAAAATAGGAAGTTAAACATGAAAAATTTTACAATTAAAAAAGTTGCATTAGGCTTATTTTTAGCTGGTTATGCAGCAAGCAGTGCATTTGCTTTAGATGCAACTACTAAAGAGGTGATTAATGGTAATGCACCAATATTGAAAGCTGTAAATGGTACAAGAGCAGATCATACTTTGACTGTTGTTGTATCTAATGATGAAGAGGGTAGTTCACCAATCGGTAGTCGAGTAGCTAAAGTAGGTGACTATGTCGTTATTAAATTTAATCTAGAAGATGCAGATGGCGATAATGATACTGGAAAAATCAAAGACACATTAAAAGTTTTTGCAAAAAAAACTAATGGTTGGGAGGCTATGAGTGTTCAGGCGACTGAAGACCATAGTAATGCAATAGCTCGTATATCTTTTAAAATAACTAGTGATTTCATAGGCGCAGAAAAAATTGGTTTTAAACTTTTAGAAAGAACTGACTTTGGTATTCCTTATACCAATACCTGGTTAGAAGTAAATGATATTTGGGCAACAGGTACTCCTAATACTGCTCCAGTAGATCCTAATAACCCAGAAAACCCTCCAGGAGATTCAGATAATCCAATTTCTGATGATAAGGAGGTAAATAATCCCCATGGCCCAGGTGATGGTAATAATGGTGATATTGGTGTTGGTCCAATTACAACAGATGACGCTGAAGTTGGTATTTTCCTAGTTGAAGGTGGTGTTACAAACGAAAATATTAACTATGCCTTAAATGGAGCTCCTGCACCTAAATATGGTCAGACATTCCAAGCTATCGTGTGGACTGATGGCGATCTTACAAATGGTATAATCGATAGTGGTTCAACTAAATTAACTGGTTATTCTTTTGCTTGGACACTAGATGGTTCATATGAAGGCACGCCAGCAAGTACAGATTCAATAGCAACTGGTGATACTATTACCTTAGCTACGACTAATAGTGATACCATGTACACTAAAACTACTAAGCCTTACTTAGCTGGTGGTCAAGGTTATAAGCTTAAAGTTACAGCTACTATTAACTAATTTTAAATTTGGTTATATAAGTGTAGAAAACCACTCTTCGGAGTGGTTTTTTATTGATTATACGCATAACTTAGTGATGCTTTATATTATTTAAATGCTGTTATAAAATAATCACAAATCTAATTTACTATTATCAAATATGATTATTCCTTGGCAAAATCTTGATCCACAAACATTAAATAACCTAATTGAATATTTTGTATTACGTGAAGGCACTGACTACGGTTTACAAGAAAAATCACTCCAAGAAAAAGTTAATGATGTTAAACTTCAATTAGAGAATGGTTCGGCAGCACTTTTTTGGTCTCAATTACATGAAACAATTGATATTAAACTAATTAAATAGTAGTTAAAATGATTGTTTGTATATGATTTAGTGCGTAATTTTGTTATAGTGTTAGTGTTGTAAATAAAATGGAGAGGTAGGATATGATTGGTAAACAACAATCGGATACAACGTTAGAATGGTTTTTATCTCATTGCCATATTCATAGATATCCAGCTAAGAGTACCCTTATACATCAAGGCGAAAAAGCAGAAACCCTCTATTATATTTTGAAAGGCTCTGTTGCGGTATTGATTAAAGATGATGAAGGCAACGAGATGATTTTGTCTTACTTAAATCAAAATCAGTTTTTAGGCGAATTAGGTCTTTTTGAAGAAGACACAGAGCGAAGCGCTTGGGTTAAAGCTAAAACAAGTTGTGAAGTAGCCGAAATTTCATACAAAAAATTTAAGCAACTTGTTCAAGTTAATCCTGATATTTTAATGCGTCTTGCCAGTCAAATGGCTAGCCGATTACAAGTAACATCTGAAAAAGTTAGTAATTTAGCATTTTTAGATGTTGCAGGGCGTATAGCACAAACACTTCTAAATCTTGCTAAACAACCCGATGCAATGACACACCCTGATGGTATGCAAATCAAAATTACGCGTCAAGAAATAGGTCAAATTGTTGGCTGTTCGCGTGAAACAGTTGGTCGAATTTTAAAAATGCTTGAAGATCAACATTTGATTTCTGCACATGGTAAAACAATTGTAGTTTATGGTACGCGTTAATTGGACAAAATAATATAATTAATATAATGATTGCGACAATATGAGATATTGCATGACACAAGAAAGATCTATTCCTAGTCATGTGGCTATAATTATGGATGGTAATGGTCGCTGGGCGCAGCAACATAACCAGTTACGAGTTATTGGTCATCGAGCAGGCTTGAAAGCAGTTCGAAAAATTGTAGCTTATGCGGCAAAAATAAAGATAAAAGTCCTTACTTTATATGCTTTTAGTAGTGAAAATTGGAAACGTCCACACAATGAAGTTTCTGCCCTAATTTCCCTTTTTATTTATGCATTAAATCGTGAGATAAAAAGTTTAAATAAAAATAATGTTCGTTTGAATATTATTGGTGATATTTCTCGCTTTAGTGAACATTTACAAAATATGATTATTCATGCGCAAAATTTAACGAAAAACAATTCTGGACTAGTACTAAATATTGCTGCTAACTATGGCGGACGTTGGGATATTTTGCAGTCAGCAAAAAAAATTGCTATGCAAGTTACTAACGGAGAAATCAGTTTAGATGATATTACTGAGGATCGTTTTGGCTCAACAATGTGTATGAGCGAATTTCCTGAAGTGGATTTAGTTATTCGTACTGGCGGAGAATATCGAATTAGTAATTTTTTGTTATGGCAAATTGCTTATTCTGAACTCTATTTTACCAATACTTTATGGCCTGATTTTAATCAATCTTTATTCGATGAAGCAATCAATGCATTTAATGCCAGAGAACGACGCTTTGGTGGTATTCATAATAAGGAGCATTCATGTTAATCCATCGCATACTTGCTGCAGTTGTGCTTATTCCGCTTGTGGTAGCAGTTCTTTTTTTTGTTCCATTACCCGTGTTTTCTTTCACTATTATTCTGGTTTGTGGATTAGCCGCATGGGAGTGGACTCAGTTTCTTCATATTAGAAAAAAATATTTAAAATTAATTTTTTCTTTTTCAACTGTTATTTTATTGGGCATACTTTATTTGGTTCCGGATTCTATTGAATTTAAAATGAATTTATATAGTATAATTTTATTTTTATCAATCATATGGTGGTTAACTGCTTTGTTTTTAGTAAGTAGCTATCCAACCACGACAAAGTATTGGTGTAATTCAATCTTTATAAAGTTACTATTTGCTTTTTTTACGCTAGCACCGTTCTTTATTAGTATGGTCGAATTAAGAGCAATTAACTACAATTCTAATTCTTATATGGGTGCAATTTGGTTGCTTTACGTCTTTGTGCTAGTATGGGCGACAGATACTGGAGCTTATTTTGTTGGGCGATCATTTGGTAAACGAAAATTAGCGGCAAAAGTATCCCCGGGTAAAACTATAGAAGGATTCATAGGCGGTATTAGTGTAGCAATTGCAATTAGTTTAATTGCTTACATACTTAACATGTTTGACATGACTTTCAGTACATTTTTTATTAGCTCTTTGTTAGCGATTTTCGTTTCGGTTTTAGGTGATTTAACTGAAAGTATGTTTAAGCGTGAAGCAAATATTAAAGATAGTGGTCACTTAATTCCTGGTCATGGTGGAATTTTAGATCGCATTGATAGCTTAACTGCTGCCGTTCCTGTTTTTGCTACATTAGCTTTTTACTTATTATAAAAGGTAATAGATTTTGTTGTGGTCGCTGTTATTGTTTGTTATTACCATGAGTATATTAGTTACTATTCATGAGTTTGGACATTTTTGTGTTGCTCGCTTGTGCAAGGTTCAAGTTGAACGTTTCTCAATTGGTTTTGGTAAAAAAATATGGTCTCATAAATTTTTAAGCGGAACCGAATTGGTAATTGCTATGATTCCGCTTGGTGGTTATGTTAAAATGCTCGACGGTAGAGCAACAACATTATCAAGCGATAACGAAAACTTTGCATTTGATAGAAAAAAAATTTGGCAAAGAACTGCAATTATTTTTGCTGGTCCATTTGCTAATTTTATATTAGCCTTAATTATCTATTGGATCATTTTTTTGATGGGTGTAGTTGTTTATCCTGTTAAAATAAAAGAAGTTATACCTAATACACCAGCTTCTACAGTAATAATTCCAGCTGGTGCAGAATTGAAAACTATTAATAATATAAAAGTAGAAACATGGAATGATGTAAATTCAGCCTTAATTGCGGCAATGGGAAAAACTAATGTGTCTTTTTCTTATATTGATAGCTTTGGTGATGATAACCAGAAAGAAGTTAATAAAAATGTAGATATCAGTAATTGGCATTTTGATATAGAAAAGGATTCGACAATTACCGCCTTTGGTTTTGTTCCTGAAAAGGTGAAAGTTTATCCAATTGTGAGTAAAATTGTATCGGGTTCGGCTGCTGAGAAAGCAGGTCTGCGTGTTGGGGATAAAATTATTGGTTATAATGATCACTCATACGTTGATTGGAATGATTTTTCCAATACAATTAAAACAGCTCAAGCAATGATGTTAAAGGTTAATCGAGGAAATATAGATATTTATCTTAAACTCGTGCCAACTATTGGAATAGATGGAAAAGGTGTCGCTGGTTTGTATCCCAAGTCTGATGCAAGAATTATGCAGTATGGTTTTTTAGAAAGTTTTAATAAAGGTATGGCGCAAACAGTGTTAACCACGAAGTTAACGATTCGTTCGCTTTATCAATTAGTAACAGGTGTTATTGGTCTAAAACATTTGTCTGGACCAATAACAATAGCAAAAAGCGCAGGGCAAACAGCAAGTTATGGTTTTACCTCTTACTTATATTTTCTAGCTTTTATTAGTATAAGTTTGGGTGTTATCAATCTTGTTCCATTACCTATGTTAGATGGCGGGCACCTTGTTTTTTTATTATTTGAAAAGATAAAAGGTAAAGCCTTATCAAATGAAGTACAAGAACGATTTTCTCGTATTGGCTTTTTTTTATTGATGGTAATAATGGGAATTGCACTATTTAATGATATTTTACGATTGTGATGGGATGAGGTTATAAACATTTACGATGAAAATAAATAAATTACTTATAGCATCTTTGTTGTTTAGTACTACAGCAGTATATAGTTCCAATGCATTTTGTGTTGATGATTTTGTAGTAAAAGACATCAAATTTGAAGGTTTGCAACGTGTTACTGTTGGAGCAGCATTACTTGAAATGCCTATTCAAGTCGGTGATTATGTTAATGAAGCTGATTTAGGCCGTATCATCAAATCACTATATTCCAGTGGAAACTTTGATAATATTACCGTTTCTCGTGATGGTGATAGGTTAATTGTTCATGTTCAAGAACGCCCTACTATTGCTAGCATAACTTTTTCTGGTAATAAGTCTGTTAAAGATGAGATGCTGAAAAAAAATCTAGATAGTTCGGGTATCCGTGAAGGTGAAGCATTAGATCGTACTATGCTTTCAGGTATAGAAAAAGGCTTAGAAGATTTTTACTATAGTGTTGGTAAATATAATGCTCAAATCAAAGCTGTTGTAACTCCGTTGTCACGTAATCGTGTTGATTTAAAATTAGTTGTAGCTGAAGGTAAATCGGCACTAATTGATCAGATTAATATTGTTGGTGCTAAAGCTTTTTCATCTGAAGAACTTATTTCGCGTTTTACTTTGCGTGATGAAGTACCTTGGTGGAATATGCTTGGAGATCGCAAATATCAAAAACAAAAATTGGCAGCAGATTTAGATGAATTACAAAGTTTTTATTTGAATCGTGGTTATGCTCGTTTTAACATTGAGTCAACGCAAGTTAGTTTAACGCCAGACAAAAAAGGCATATACGTTACAGTTAATATTCATGAAGGTGAACAGTATAAGTTATCTCAACTTGAATTTATGGGTAATTTTGCTGGCCATAAAGGCGAGATTTCCAAAATTGCTAATGAAAAAGTAAAAGTTGGTGAACTTTATAATGGTAAAAAAATTACTGAAATTGAAGATGGCGTTAAGCGTCTACTTGCTAATTTCGGTTATGCGTACCCTAGAGTATCAATTCAGCCTGAAATGGATGATGTCGCACATACGGTTAAATTAGTTGTTCTTGTTGATGTGGGTGAACGTTTTTATGTTCGTAAAATTAAAATAGTTGGCAATACTGTAACCAGCGAAAGTGTAATTCGCCGTGAGCTTCGACAAATGGAGGGGGCTTGGTTAAGTAATGGATTAGTTGAATTAGGTAAAGAACGTTTAAACCGACTTGGATTTTTTGATACTGTTGAAGCTAATACTGAACGTGTGCCTGGTATTGATGATCAAGTTGATATTATTTATAAAGTTGCTGAACGTAATACTGGTAGTATCAAATTTGGTATTGGTGTTGGTTCTGATAGTGGTGTTAGTTTCAATGCCGGTATTTCTCAAGATAACTGGTTGGGAACAGGTAACAGTGTCTCATTTGATGTTAACACAACTGATACAGATAAAACTGCATCTATTTCTATCATTGATCCTTATTTTACCGTTGATGGTGTAAGTTTAGGGGGTAGTATTTATTATAATACCTATAAAAATGACGATAAAGATGATGAATCAGAATATTCGAGTAAAACTTGGGGCGCATCAGCTAATTTAGGATTCCCAATTAGTGAAAATAATTTTGTTCGTTTTGGTTCTGAATTTGCTAACCATAAGTTATCTGGTATGCAAGCGCAATATGGAATGTGGCGTTATTTCAACTCTATGGGTGAAAAAGTGAATAATAAAAGTTCTATTTCATTTGATACTAATGATTTATTATTAAATGCTTATTGGACATATAACTCTTTAGATCGTGGATTTTTCCCTACTGATGGACTTAAAATAACAGCTAATGCTAAAGTCACAGCACCATTATTTGAAAATAGGTTCTATAAACTAGTTTCAGATGTGTCTTACTATTATCCCATTGACAATGACCATAACTGGATCTTTTTAACTCGCGCTCGATTAGGCTACGGTGGCGGTTTAGGTGGAAAAGAGTTACCTTTTTATGAAAACTTCTATGCTGGTGGTGCCTCAGTACTACGTGGGTTTAAATCAAATACTGTAGGTCCTAAAGCGGTATATCTTAATAAAAGTGGAGTTTGCGATAGCTTAGATAATACATCTGGATGTACAAAATCAAAAGATGCTGTAGGTGGTAATGCTATAGCTTTTGCAAGTACAGAGCTAATTCTTCCAACGCCATTTGCTAGCGAAAAATATGCTGATAATATTAGAACATCACTATTTTTCGATGCAGGTACTGTATGGGATACTGAATGGAATTTAAAAGGAAAAAATATCCCTGATTATAGTTCTCCATCGGATATTAGGATGTCTGCTGGGCTTGCCGTGCAATGGATGTCTCCATTAGGTCCTTTAGTCTTTTCTTATGCTCAACCGTTTAAGAAATATGATGGCGATTCAACTCAACAGTTTCAATTTAATATAGGTTCTACATGGTAATTCCATGTTATAAAATAGAAAACAAATAGGTGATTAAAGTGAAAAAAATTATATATTTTCTTAGTGTTAGTACGGCGTTACTTTTTGCAGGCTTTGTAAATGCTGAAGTAAAGATTGGTGTAGTCGATGTTATGTCAGTATTACAACGCATGCCTCAACGCGAATCGGTTGGTAAAGCATTGGATAGTGAATTTGAAGCAAGAGCTAAATCATTACAAGCTGAAGAAAAGAAAGCAAATGAAGCTGCTGCACGATTAAAAAAAGATGGTTTAACATTATCTTCATCTGAAAAAACGAAATTAAATAAAACAATTTCTGATTTTGAAAATAAAGCTAAGGCTTTTTCAGCAGATTATCGTAAGCGTGAAACAGAAGAAGCAGAGAAATTATTAATTAAAATCCAAGAAGCTATTAAAGATATAGTCGCAAAAGAAAAATACGATATTATTTTAAAAGCAGAAGCCACCTTATCAGCTTCAGATGCGGTTGACATTTCAGACAAAGTGTTGGAAAAGGTTAAAAAATAATGTTTTCCTTTCGTTTAGAGCAATTAGCTAAGCAACTTGATGCTAGGTTACATGGTGATGGTGATTTAGCCATCACTGGTATAGCATCAATGAATAGTGCTATATCAGGTCAAATTACATTTTTATCTGATAAGAAGTTACAAAAGAATTTATTAGAATGCAAAGCTTCTGCTGTGGTAATGACAGAAGAGAGTCTTGAGCATTGGAATGGTGCAGCCCTTATTGTAAAAGATCCATACCTTGCATATGCAAAATTAGCACAATACCTAGATACTACTCCAGCTCCAGCTAAGGATATAGCTACATCAGCAGTGATTGATTCGACAGCTCAATTAGGTAGTAATGTTTCTATTGGCGCTAATGCTGTTATCGAAAGCGGTGTGATATTAGGAGATGATTGTATCATTGGAGCAGGGTGTTTTGTTGGAAAAAATACAACAATAGGTGCAGGTACAAAATTATGGGCTAATGTTTCTATTTATCATAATTGTATTATTGGAGAAAATTGCCTGATTCAATCTGGGACTGTAATTGGTGCAGATGGATTTGGTTATGCTAATGATAAAGGGAAGTGGGTTAAAATTCCTCAATTAGGGAAAGTCGTTATTGGCAATAACGTTGAAATTGGTGCCTCAACGACAATTGATCGCGGTGCACTTGATGATACTATTATTGGAAATGGTGTTATTATTGACAATCAATGTCAGATTGCTCATAACGATGTAATTGGAGATCATACTGCTGTTGCTGGCGGTGTTATTATGGCTGGAAGTTTAACTATTGGTCGACACTGTTTAATCGGTGGTGCAAGTGTTATTAATGGACATATGGAAATATGTGATCAAGTTACAGTAACAGGTATGGGTATGGTAATGCGTCCAATTACACAGCCTGGTGTTTATTCATCAGGTATCCCATTGCAAGAAAACAAAGTATGGCGAAAAACGGCATCATTAGTTTTACATATTGACGAAATGAATAAACGCCTGAAAGCGCTTGAGAAGAAACTATTAAATGTCTCGACGTAGACGATTACGGTCGGTATAATGCATGCCTATTTTTTAATTTTTTAGCTCAATTATCGTTTTTATATAATTATGAGC
This sequence comes from Gilliamella sp. GillExp13, assembly GCF_001690815.1. Classification (NCBI taxonomy): domain Bacteria; kingdom Pseudomonadati; phylum Pseudomonadota; class Gammaproteobacteria; order Orbales; family Orbaceae; genus Gilliamella; species Gilliamella sp. GillExp13. The sequence continues at coordinate 25,522 of NZ_LZHJ01000103.1, forward strand.
AAATAATATTCAATAATTTCGAGGTATAAACATGCAAGTTTCGGTAGAAACAACACAAGGATTAGGTCGACGTTTATCTATTACAATTAAAGCTGAAGATATTAAAAAAGCGGTTGATAAAGAGCTTATTAATACAGCAAAAAAAGTACGTATTGATGGTTTTCGTAAAGGAAAAGTCCCTTTAAAAATTGTTGAACAACGTTATGGTGCTTCTATTTTACAAGATGCTTTAGGCGATTTGATGCAACGGAATTTTGTTGACGCTATTATTCAAGAAAAATTAAATCCAGCCGGAGCTCCGACTTATACTCCACAAGAATATAAAAATGGTGAAGACTATACATTTACTGTTGAATTTGAAGTTTACCCAGAAATAAAAGTTGAAAATTTAGATAAAATTGAAGTTGAAAAACCAGTTGCACAAGTTGCTGATGCAGATGTTGAAACAATGATTGAAACATTACGCAAACAACAAGGTACTTGGAAAGAAGTTGAAAAAGCGGCTGAAGAGCAATACCGTGTTACTTTGGATTTTGTCGGTCAAGTCGATGGCGCAGAGTTTGAAGGTGGTAAGGCTAATGATTTTGCATTAGTATTAGGGCAAGGCCGTATGATTCCAGGTTTTGAAGATGCAATTATTGGTCATAAAGTAGGTGATAAGTTTGATATTAATGTGACTTTCCCTGAGGACTATCATGCTGAAAACCTAAAAGGTAAACCTGCCGTATTCGCATCTACACTTAAGAAGGTTGAAGAACTTGAATTACCTGAACTAACCGAAGATGTTGTTAAACGTTTTGGTATTGTAGATGGTACCGTTGAAAGTTTGCGAGCTGAAGTTCGTAAAAATATGACAAGAGAACTCAACGCAACAATTCGTAACAAAGTAAAAACACAAGCTATTGATGGTTTAGTTAAAAATAATGAGATTGATATACCAGTGGCATTAATCGATCGTGAAATTGATGTGTTACGTCAACAAGCCTTATCTCGCTTTGGTGGTAATGTCAAACAAGGTATGGAATTACCGAAAGAATTATTTGAAGCTGAGGCTAAAAAACGTGTTGCTACAGGCTTATTATTTAGTGAAATAATTGAAAGTAATAAATTAACTGCAGACGAATCACGCATTCAAGCATTAATTGATGAAATTGCGACTGCATATGAAGATCCAAAGGAAGTTTCAGAATATTATCACAAAGATAAAAAAGCAATGGAGAATATTCGAGCTGTTGCATTAGAAGATCAAGTTGTAGATCTGTTGTTAGCTAGTGCGAAAGTAACAGAAAAAAATTATTCATTTTCTGAATTAATGAATCAGCAGATGGCTTAATCTATTAGCCTTTTCATTTAATTTAAAAACGCTCACTTTTAAGCCCAAATATGTATTATCTGTTTGGGCTATTTTGTTAATTAGGAGATAAAAATGCCTTTAGAATCATATATGGGTGTTATTCCAATGGTAGTTGAACAAAGCTCTCGGGGTGAACGAGCTTATGATATTTACTCACGGCTATTAAAAGAGCGAGTTATATTTTTGACGGGACAAGTTGAAGATAATATGGCAAACCTTATTATTGCTCAAATGTTGTTTCTAGAAGCAGAGAATCCTGATAAAGATATCCATTTGTATATCAATTCACCTGGTGGAGTTGTTACAGCTGGTATGGCTATTTATGATACAATGCAATTTATAAAACCAGATGTTAGTACAATTTGTTTGGGACAGGCTTGTTCAATGGGGTCATTGCTTTTAACAGCTGGAGCTAAAGGTAAACGTTATTGCTTACCAAATGCACGTGTCATGATTCACCAACCATTAGGTGGTTTTCAAGGACAGGCTTCTGATATCCAAATACATGCACAAGAGATTTTACAGGTAAAAAACCGATTAAATAATATTTTAGCAATGCACACAGGTCAAGATATTAGTGTGATTGAAAAAGATACCGACCGTGATAATTTTATGTCTGCGGATAAAGCAGTTGAATATGGTTTAGTTGATGCCATATATAGTAAACGATCTTAATGTTGGGTAGGTGGTAAACGTGAATAAAGAAAGTTCAAAAAAATTACTCTATTGTACTTTTTGTGGTAAAAGTGAGCATGAAGTCCGTAAACTTATTGCTGGTCCATCATCTATTTATATTTGTAATGAATGCATAGGATTATGTAATGATATTTTAAAAGAAGAGAAAAAAAGTTTTCTTTCTCATGAAGAGTTTATTAGTAAACCATTACCAACACCACACGAAATTAGAGAGCATCTTGATGAATATGTAATAGGTCAAGAAAGAGCTAAAAAAGTTTTATCTGTCGCTGTTTATAATCATTACAAGCGCTTACGTAACCATGCTAGTCGTAGTGATGTTGAATTAGGCAAAAGTAATATTTTGCTTATAGGACCTACTGGTAGTGGTAAAACGTTATTAGCTGAAACTTTAGCTCGTTTTTTAGACGTTCCTTTTGCTATGGCCGATGCAACAACATTAACTGAAGCAGGTTATGTTGGTGAAGATGTAGAGAATATTATTCAAAAATTATTACAGAATTGTGATTATGATGTTGAAAAAGCTCAGAGGGGTATTATTTACGTTGATGAAATCGATAAAATTTCACGAAAATCGGATAACCCATCTATTACTAGAGATGTTTCTGGTGAGGGAGTTCAACAGGCTTTATTGAAAATTATTGAAGGCACTATTGCTTCAGTTCCGCCAAAAGGTGGACGTAAACATCCTCAGCAGGAGTTTTTGCAAGTAGATACTTCAAAAATTCTATTTATTTGCGGTGGTGCATTTAGTGGTTTGGATAAAGTCATTGAAAATCGTGTATCAATTAACACAGGAATAGGTTTTGGTGCTGAGGTAACAAGTACTAAAAATAAACTTTCTGAGTCGGAGCTATTAGCCAAAATTGAGGCTGAAGACTTAGTTAAGTTTGGTTTAATTCCTGAGTTTATCGGAAGATTACCTGTTATAGGAACATTATCCGAATTAGATAAAAATGCTTTAATTAATATTCTGACGGAACCTAAAAACGCCTTGACTAAACAATTTCAAACTTTGTTTGAGTTAGATGGTGTTGAACTTGAGTTTACGAGAGAAGCCTTGGATGCTATCGCTATAAAAGCGATGCAAAGAAAAACAGGAGCGAGAGGTTTGCGTTCAATTGTTGAAAATATATTATTAGATACAATGTATGACTTACCATCAATGGATACTATTAACAAAGTAATTGTTGAAAAAGAAACCGTTGAACAATCTCTAGCACCGAAATTAATCCATCGTGAAGATGCTGAAATCTCGGCTTGAAATATATATTTGCCATCATAGATATGATGGCAAGAGCTATACCTCAAATTAATATTAAAGCAGAATTTCCGTAAACACTGTCAAGATGTTCTAGAATTAGTGTATGTTAAAACAAAAAAGATAGGCTTGAATATCTAAAAATGACCCCAATATTTATCTAATAGATTTGTACTACTAGAGAGAATAAAATGAAAATAAAACGAACTAAACAAATGATTATGCCTATTTTACCATTGCGTGATGTTGTTGTATTTCCACATATGGTAATTCCTCTCTTTGTTGGTAGAAGTAAATCAATACGTTGCTTAGAAGCTGCAATGGAAATGGATAAGCAAGTCTTTCTTGTAACCCAAAAAAATCCTTCTCAAGATGATCCTGATATAGATGATTTATATGATGTCGGAACTGTGGCCAATGTTTTACAATTACTTCAATTACCAGATGGAACAGTAAAAGTTCTTGTTGAAGGTATTGCAAGAGCTAAAATGAATGACATTGTTGAGAACAACGATTATGAATTTTTTATTGCAAAAGTCAAACCATTAAGTGAAGTAAAAAAAGCCGCGGATATAAGTGAGGCTATGATACGCTTAACTTTATCTAACTTTGATGAATACTCAAAACTAAACAAAAAAATAACTCAGGAAGTTGTTGATTCTATACGTTTTTTGAAAGAGCCTTCACGTTTAGCCGACTCTATTGCTGCAACTCTATTCTTGAAAGTTGAACAAAAACAAGAGATTTTAGAAACCGCTAATCTTATAAAGCGTTTCGAATTGCTTATTTCATTGATGGAATCAGAAATTGATTTACTACAAGTTGAAAAAAATATTCGACAACGAGTTAAACACCAAATGGAAAAGGCTCAAAGGGAGTATTACCTCAATGAGCAAATTAAAGCTATTCATAAAGAGTTAGGCGATATAGATAATAAACCTGATGAATATGAAGAATTAAAAGAAAAAATTACTAAAGCTAAAATGCCAAAAGAAGCTACAGATAAAGCATTAGCTGAGCTTAATAAACTTAAAATGATGCCAGCGATGTCTGCTGAGGCAACGGTTGTTCGGGGATATGTTGATTGGATGCTTCAAGTTCCTTGGTATAAGCGTAGTAACGTTAAAAAAGATATTGAAGCTGCACAAAAAGTTTTAGATAAAGATCATTATGGACTTGAACGTGTAAAAGATAGAATTTTAGAATATTTAGCAGTTCAAGGCCGTGTTAATAAAGTTAAAGGTCCAATTTTATGTTTAGTTGGTCCTCCTGGTGTGGGGAAAACGTCACTTGGCCAATCTATTGCTAAAGCGACAGGACGTCAATATATACGAATGGCGCTTGGTGGTGTACGTGACGAAGCTGAAATACGTGGACATAGGCGTACATATATTGGTTCAATGCCAGGTAAATTAATTCAACGTATGGTGAAAGTAGGAGTTAAAAACCCGTTATTTTTATTAGATGAGATAGATAAGATGGCATCGGATATGCGTGGCGACCCTGCATCTGCATTATTGGAAGTACTTGATCCTGAACAAAATAATGCTTTTAGTGACCATTATTTAGAAGTTGACTACGATTTATCTGATGTGATGTTTGTTGCAACGGCTAACTCTATGAATATTCCTGCGCCATTATTGGATAGGATGGAAGTTATTCGTCTTTCTGGCTATACAGAAGATGAGAAATTGAATATAGCAAAGCAACACCTAATTGCTAAGCAGATTGAAAATAATGGTTTGAAATCAAAAGAAATCAGTATTGATGACTCAGCTATTATTGGAATCATTCGTTATTATACGCGGGAAGCTGGGGTTAGAAACCTAGAAAGAGAGATTGCAAAAATTTGTCGTAAAGTTGTTAAGCAATTAGCATTAAATAATAAATTGAAAAAGGTAATTGTGACACAGGATAACTTAAAAGATTTCTTGGGAATACAGCGTTTTGATTACGGTAAGGCAGATAACGAAAACCGCATTGGACAAGTTATTGGTCTTGCTTGGACAGAAGTGGGGGGAGATTTACTTACTATTGAATCTGTAAGTGTTTTAGGTAAAGGAAAATTGACTTACACTGGTTCATTAGGTGATGTTATGCAAGAATCGATTCAAACGGCATTAACAGTTGTTCGATCTCGTGCAGAAAAATTGGGTATTAATAGTGATTTTTATGAAAAACGCGATATCCATGTGCATGTGCCTGATGGAGCAACACCAAAAGATGGGCCGAGTGCAGGTATAGCAATGTGTACTTCACTAATTTCAACATTAACGGGTAATCCAGTTCGCTCTGATGTTGCTATGACGGGCGAAATAACATTACGCGGTGAAGTTTTACCTATCGGCGGATTAAAAGAAAAGTTATTAGCTGCACACCGAGGTGGAATTAAAACTGTATTGATTCCAATGGATAATGTTAAAGACTTGGAAGATATTCCTGATAATGTAAAATCTGAAGTTGATATACATCCAGTAAAATGGATTGATGATGTGCTTACAATTGCATTGCAGAATAATCCATTTGGTATAGAGCCAGTACCAACAACTAGAAAAGCTATTAAGAAATTAAAAAATAGCGTCGATAATTCAGCTATATTAAACTAGTTATTTATTAATTTAATAAAAGATCAACTCTATGTTGATCTTTTTTTTATGCTACATAACATTCGGACAATAGCCAATTTAGTTAAATATGCTATACTTTTATAATTCAACATTTGGTATGGAGAATCGCAATAAATGATGGAGACAATCCGAACAGCAGCAAATAATATTGTTGTTAAGATTATTTTTGCAATAATTATTTTATGTTTTATTTTCACTGGCGTCGGATTCTTAGGTTTTGGTGGCAGTGTAAGTGTTCAAGATCAACAGAAATATATCGCAAAAGTTGATGATGAAGGTATTAGTCGGGCCGAATTCGAAGCTCAAGCTAAAGCAGTAACAGCGAATGCTGGAGGTGATAGTTCTTTTATCAAAAAATTACGCCGTAATGTTTTATCTTATCAAATTGATAATTATTTAGCTTATAAATTTTCGAAAAAAGTTGGTGTAGCTATTAGTAATGATCAAATTAAAAAGTTTATCAAAAAACAAAAAGAGTTTTTTAAAAATGGTAAATTTGATAATCAGACATATTTAAACCTTCTAGCTGAAAATAATTTTACTCCAGATAGTTATGCTGAAATTATAAGAACTGTATTACAGCAACAACAGACTGTTAATGCTATAATAAATAGTAATTTTATTTTGCCAATTGATTCTGAAATAGCTTCTCTTAAAAATCAAACTAGAAGTGTATATGCTACTTCTGTTAATGCTTCTGTAAGTGATGTGGATGAGTCGAATGTTACGTTGGATGATGAACAAAAATATTATAATGAACATTTAAAAGAATTTTTCAAAAATGAGCGTGTAAAAGTTAAATATATTGTGACTTCTGACGAATCTTTGAGAAAAACAATTAGTGTCACTGAAAAAGAAATTAAAAATGAGTATGATAAAAATATTAAAACTTATTCATATCCTGCTAAGAGAGCTTATAGTGTAATTTTTGTGACTAATAAAGAACAAGCTAATGAAATTGCAAAGGATCTTTTGTCTGGTTCTGATTTTGATACTATTGTTAAAACTGTTAATCAGAATCATGATATTTCACCTTATGGCAAAAATGGTTCATTAGGCTGGTTTGCTGATGATGATTCATTACCTCAAGTTTTTAAAGATGCTCAATTGAAGAAAGTAGGGAAAATTTCATCGCCAATAACCGTTGATGGTGGTTACGCAATAGTGAAATTAGATGGTATACAACCTAAAAAAGTTATGGATTTTGATTATGCTAAATACCAAATCAGGCCAAAGCTTACTGAACAAAAAATACAAAAAGCATTAGAAAATGAAGAAAATAGAATTAAAACTGCATTACATGATTCTCCTAAAAGTATTGAAGATCTTGCCAACAAACTTGGATTTGAAGTAAAGACCTCAAATTGGATATCTTTCAACGATAAGTTTTCACTTGCTGCTCATCCAGAGGTTAGGGATGTGATTTTTAGTGAAGAAATGATAGTCGATGGTAAGGCAACGAATAAAGTTTCTGATTTAATACCTGTAGATAGAAGTTTTGGGAAGTATGATTTTGTTGTACAAACAGTTGATTATCGTCCTGAAGGTATAGCTCCATTTGATGAAGTTAAAGAAGATATCCATAATAAACTTTTTACAGAGATGGCTCAAAGCCAGTTTAAATCTAGTGTTGATAATATATTGACTCAACTTAACGAAACTGGAAAAGCCAAAAATGTCCAATTTGCAAAAAAATATATTTTGAATCGAAATTCAACAGAACTTGATCAAAAAGTTGTTAATATGGTCTTTAATTTGAATCCTTCTTCATCGGGGAAGACTGTTTATGGTGTGGAATTTTTAGATGATAAAAATGCTTATATTGTTGCGCTAACTAAGGTAGATACCCCAACAGAATATGAAGATATTTCTTCTGAGTTGTTACCTTTATTTATTAATAATACGCATTATTATCTTGCTGCTGACATACGCTCTAAGGCTAAGATAGAAATTATGCCTGATTCCAATTTGTGATTTAACTCCCAAAATAGTAGAAATAATTGAAAAAATGAAAAGTCACTTAGGTGGCTTTTCTCATTTTTATTATTAATGAAATTTTTTTATTTGATGAAGTGAGATAGTTATAAAGCAAATTTAATTGCGTAACTATTTTATGAGGTTAATCAAATGAAAGTATTTTCAATATTATGTATTATATTATCAAATTTTATTTTTTCGAATATAAGCTTTGCTAATTCGGTTCCAGAAACACCAACTTCCGTTAAACAAGAACAAAAACAAGTTGTTCAAGTAAATATCAATACTGCAACAGCAGAAGAATTATCAAAAGTATTGACTGGAATTGGGGCAAGTAAAGCTCAGAAGATTATAGAATATCGGGAAAAGTTTGGCCCTTTTGTTTCAGTTGAGCAGCTAAAGGAAGTTTCAGGTATTGGACAGGCAACATTGGATAAAAACGCTGGTAAAATAATATTATAATTTATTATCTCCACTAATTAATTATTGGTGGAGATAATATCAATCTAATTATCAATAGGATCAACATCAATGCTCCATCTAACTTTTGATGTTTCGCTCCATTTTCCTATTACGATTAATAGTTGATCCAAAATTTTCTGTAATTGTTGTCTACTTGTATGTTGAAGTAGTAATTGCCAACGATGATATCCTGCTTTTTTCGGTTGACTTGCAGGCATTGGCCCCAACTGCCATAAAGTATTATTACTATGTTCTTTTAGCCAATCATGCGCATGTTGTAAGAATGCTGGAGCGTAATAATTGTTACGATCAGCTGCACGAATTAATGTTTGGTAACTAAACGGAGGTAATTGTGTATGTTGCCGTTCTTGTAACGTTAGTTTGGCAAATCTTTCATAACCTTGAGTTAGTAAAATATTGAGCAAAGGGTGATCTGGATGATATGTTTGTAAAATAACTTGCCCAGCTTTAGTTTCTCGACCCGCTCTTCCTGATACTTGAGTATAAATTTGGGCAAATCGTTCAGTTGCCCGAAAATCATTTGAGAATAAAGCACCATCCACATCAACAATTCCAACCAAGGTTACATCTGGAAAATGATGTCCTTTAGCTAAAATTTGTGTACCAACTAGAATGTGTGCTCCTCCTTGTTGGATACTTTGTAAATAGTTATCTAATGCGCCTTTTTTACTCACTGTATCTCGATCAATGCGACTAATTTTGATATTAGGAAAAAGGATTTCTAGTTGTTGTTCAAGTTGTTCTGTCCCAAACCCAATAGGCATTAAATGTGTTGAACCACATTTTGGGCATTGTTTAGGAACTGTTCTTGGTGTATCGCAATAATGACATATGAGTTTATGTTGTTTTTGATGTAATGTATAAGGTTTATCACAGCGAGGACATTCAGCAATCCAACCGCAATCATGGCATATTAATAATGGTGAAAAACCTCGGCGATTTAAAAATAGCATTACCTGATTATTATTAGATAAATGCTTTTTTATTTGTTCAATTAATGGTTGAGATAAACCAGCAGTAAGTACTAACCCACGCAGATCCAAAATTGACTGTTTGGCTAGCATTGCATTACCGGCTCTTTCGGTTAATTGTAATAAATGATATTTGTGATTTTGCGCATTATTGAGTGTTTCAAGTGAAGGTGTTGCAGAACCTAAAACAATTGGAATATTGTTAAATTTTGCGCGGATAATTGCTAGATCTCGAGCATGATAACGCCAACCTTCTTGTTGCTTATAAGAACTATCATGCTCTTCATCAATAATAATCATTCCTAAGTCTTTAAAGGGAGTAAAAAGTGATGAGCGAGTGCCAACAACAATAGCATTTTCACCATGTTGACTTCTTAACCAAACAGAGAGTCTTTGTTTATCCGTTAATCCTGAGTGTAAAATATCAATTGGCGCATTAAAGCGTTTTTTAAAACGTCCAATTGTTTGCGGTGTTAACCCAATTTCTGGAACTAGTACTAATGCTTGTTTACCTGTAGCTAATATATTAGATAGTATGTTTAAATATACTTCTGTTTTACCCGAACCAGTCACTCCTTCTAATAAAAATACTTCAAATTGATGATTTTTGTTGTTGATTGTTTCTATAGCATAGGTCTGTTCTTTATTTAGCTGAATTGAACTAGTATTTGTTGAAAAATTGGTTTGCCATTGAATATTATCGGATTGGCAGTTTACTTGTTCTATAAGATTTTTTTTCTGTAATTCTTTATAAATAGTGTTATTTACGTCATTTTCAGAAAGAGTATTATTTCTGAATGATGATAATAATAATTTTTGTTTTGGAGTCCGTGATAACGATTCTAAATCAATATTTTTACCCAATTGAGTTAATTGCCATTGTTTTATATCTTCCTTGATTGCTTTTCGCCCTTGTCGTAATAAAACAGGTATAGAATAGAATAGAACTTCGCCAATAGGATAATGGTAATAACTAGCTGCCCAGTTTAACAACTGCCAAATAGAAGGCGTAAAAACAGGTTCAGTATCAATGACAGTTGTAATCGTTTTTAAGCTTTCAATATCAAATTCGGTTTTTTCGTCAATACTAACAATAATTCCTATTGCGTCACGTTTACCGAAAGGAACTTTAACCCGCATTCCAACTTGAGCTGGTTTAGTTAATTGATAATCAAATATTTGGTAAAGAGGTACAGGTAAGGCTATATGAGCGATAAGCATTAAAAATCACAAGTATTATAATTTATATAAAGCTATATTGTACGCAGTTTTTACATAACCCGCAAAAGTTATAAAAACAATCTAGTTTTTATTCATCTAGATTTATTACATTAATAGCCTTAAAAGGATTAGTAGTAACTATTAATAAAATTTGCTATCTTGGTAAAAATTGATGATTAATAAAATATTAAGGATTAAAGGATGAGTGAATCATTTTCGCACATTAATCAGCGAGGTGAAGCTTATATGGTTGATGTGTCTGAAAAACTAATAACAACACGCGAAGCAAGAGCTGAGTCATTAGTCTTAATGAATTCTGAAACACTGAAGATGATTATTGAGGGTAAACATCATAAAGGCGATGTTTTTGCAACAGCAAGAATTGCAGGGATTCAAGCTGCTAAAAAGGCTTGGGAGCTTATTCCGCTTTGTCATCCACTTTTTTTGAGTAAAATTGAAATTAACATAGAAGTAGATCAAATAAAAAATTGTGTCCGAGTTCAATCGTTTTGTCGATTGAATGGGCAAACAGGTGTTGAAATGGAAGCAATGGTTGCCGCATCCGTTGCTGCTTTAACCATTTACGATATGTGCAAAGCGGTTCAAAAAGATATGGTGATTTCTCAAGTAAGATTGTTGACGAAGAGTGGTGGTAGGTCAGGGGACTTTATTGCCCAAAAGGTTTAATAGATAGAAGATGAATAAAGTTATTTTTTTCGCTCAAATTAGAGAATTAGTTGGGACTGAGAGTGTTATGTTAGATGCTAATCAACTTTCAGTTTCCTATCTTATCGATCAGTTAAGTGAACGTGGTGAACAATGGTTTTTGGCATTTAAGGAAAACCCTGTTTTATGCGCTGTAAATCAAACTTTGGTTGATTTTGATTATATTGTGAAAGAAGGTGATGAAATTGCTTTCTTTCCTCCTGTAACAGGTGGATAACATTATGGATCTTATCAAGGTTAGTGAGCAGCCGATTGATGTTAATAAGCTAAACGACTGGCTTTCACAATTACCACAAGATGGTGCTGTTGTCTCTTTTATGGGCAAAGTTCGTAGTAATGAAAAACAAATAATAAGCTTATTTTTAGAACATTATGCAGGAATGACAGAGAAAATCTTGGGTAATCTTATAGCCCAAGCCAGAAAGCGGTGGCAATTAAGTCGAGTTGCGGTAATTCATCGAGTAGGTGAAATTAGCGCAAATGAAAAGATTGTCTTTGTGGGAGCAAGTAGCGCACATCGTTCAGATGCGTTTGCAGCAGTAGAGTTCATTATGGATGTATTAAAGAACGAAGCGCCTTTTTGGAAAAAAGAACGAACGCCCCAAGGCGAAACTTGGGTTGAAGCAAAAAAAACAGATAAAGAAGCATTGAGAAAATGGTATTAGTATTTATTTAGTATATAATGATATTAAGTCATGTCATTCTTTTTTAATGAGAGGTAATTAATGAGAAATTATTCACCTAATGGTTCTATTATTGAACAATCTGGTAACCGCGTGCAAACATACATGAGTCATGTTTATGGTTGGATGACCGTCGGATTGATTTTAACAGCCCTAGTTGCTTGGTTTGCATCTAATAACTATGCGCTTTTGAACGTTTTATATCAAGGTATGTGGGTGTTACTTATTGCTGAATTTGCTTTAGTTATTGCTATTTCTGCATTGATTAATCGTCTTTCTGGAGCTGTTGCGACAACGTTATTCATGCTTTATTCGGTTTTAAATGGTTGCACATTTTCGATTTATTTTATTGTTTATACTTCATCATCAATAGCAAGTGTATTTTTTATTACTGCTGGAATGTTTGCAGCTTTGGCTCTTTATGGTTATACCACTAAACGTGATTTGTCTGGTTTTGGACGTTTTTTATTTATGGGATTAGTGGGTATTGTAATTGCTTCGCTCGTTAATATCTTCATGCAAAGCCAACCATTAATGTGGGCTATTACATATATTGGTGTATTTGTTTTTGCTGGATTAACAGCTTATGATACACAAAAATTGAAGGAGTTAGGCGATCAATTATCGCAGGATGATCCTAATATGTTTAGGAGATTTGTTATTTTAGGTGCACTAACCCTTTATCTTGATTTCATTAACTTATTCATTATGTTGTTAAGAATTTTTGCAGATCGTCGATAATTGCATTTAATTCAACTAAAAGGGCTCTAAATTGAGCCTTTTTTGTTAAAATTTTATTAGAATCGTATTTTTTAGTGCTAGTTTGTTAAAAAGTTTCAGGAAAGACTATGTTTCAATATAAAATACAGTAAAATTCTTATTATAATGAATTAATAACTTACTTAACACTATGAAAAAATTATACTATTTTGCCTTAATTAATCTATTTATTTCATCAATACTATCAATTCGTTTCTTTCTTGTCCCTGAGGCATCATTTAATTGGCCGAGTGTGGCATTTTCAATATTTGCTGTATTGGGGCATTTTTTCTCGGCTTATTTATTACTTTTGGTTGTTTGTATACTTCTTTTATGGTTTAAACAAGCTATTCGCAATATTATTTTAGCTGCAATATTTAGCTTTATTCAAATTGGATTATATATCGATACTATTGTATTTCAACAGTATCGATTTCACGTAAATCAATCTGTCTTATCCATGGTTTTGTCTGGACAGGTTGTCGATTTTTCGATAATTACCTATTTTTTAATGTTTACGCTTATTGTTGTTGTATTTTGCACAGAGTATTTTATTCTTTACTTGCTCAATAACAAATTAACTTCATTGCATAAAAATTCAAGAATTGTTTTATTATCAACAATATTTCTTTTTAGTTCATTTTTAATTAGTCATGTTGTGCACATGATTGCATTTTATTATGCTTATTCGCCTATTATGATAGTGAAAGAATATATTCCACTTTATCGACCATTTGCGTCAAAAAGAATCATGAATTTTTTTGATGAAAAAGGGCAACGAAAAGTCGTGTATAACAAAGATAATAGTAATGCTAGTGTTGATTACCCCAAAAATCCTTTAGTGATTAATCCGGAAAATAAAAAAACTAAAAATATTATGTTTATTGTTTTGGATTCTTGGCGATATGATACGTTTAGTGAAGAAATTTCGCCTAATACATTTCGTTTTGTTAAGCAGAATAATGGGGTTATTTTTGATAACCATTATTCAACTGGTAATGCAACACGTACAGGTATTTTTGGTTTGTTTTATGGTATTCCAGGTACTTATTGGGATTCATTTTTACGAAATAGTGTTCCTTCACTCTTTATCACAACACTACAGAAAGAAAACTATAATATTGGGATTTTTACATCAGCTAAAGTAACTGCTCCAGAATTTGATCGAACAGCCTTTGTTACCATTAAAAATTTAAGAATTAGTAGTAAAGATGGTTCGGCATCTAATCGAGATAAACAAATCACTGATGATTGGCTTGCATGGTATAAACTACGAGATACATCTAGACCGACATTTTCTTTTTTATTTTATGATGCTCCTCATGCTTATGATTTTCCTAATGATTTTTATGTGAAGTTCAAACCTGTTGGGGATCTTAATTATATGACATTGAGTAATGACACCGATCCTTTGCCTATTTTTAATCGTTACAAGCAAAGTGTTTATTATGATGATTATTTACTACAAAATATTTATGATGAGCTTGTAGAATCAGGTTCGTTAGATAATACAATATTGATTATTACAGGTGATCATGCTCAAGAGATGAATGATAATAAATTAGGATTTTGGGGGCATAATGGTAATTATACGGATGCACAAACAAAGGTGCCTTTTATTATTATTGGTGGTAAAGAATTAGAGAGCCTGAAAAATAATAGTACAAAAATAACAAGCCATGAAGATGTCGTTCCAACCCTAATGAAACATTATTTATATGTGAAAAATGATATAAGTGATTATTCGACAGGTTATGATTTATTTAATTCTATAACTGAACGTAACTGGCTTTTGATGTCTAATTATAGCTCTTATGCGGTGAGAACATCTGATAATATTTATCTTGTTAATCGATTAGGTATTAGTCATTATATGGATTTACATAATCGTGAAGTTGATGAAGTGCCAAATTATCAATATATTCAAGAAGCAATGAATCATATGCGTTATTTTTCTCAATCACCTGGATTCAAACATGAGGTGCAATTTTAAACACGGTGGAGTGAAGAAAGTAGAAAGGCGATTTATACTAGCACCTTCGCACCACCACAGTTTGGAGATTGCTATGTATTATAATCACCTTTCTAGGAAGGAAAGATACCAGATTTTCGTATTATTACAAGCCGGAAAGAATAAAAAAGAGATAGCCCAGCTACTCAATAGACATCCTTCGACAATAAGTCGAGAGATAAAAAGAAACTCAAAACCTAATCAAGCCTATCAAGCACATGATGCGGTAACCCTAGCTAGGAAAAGGCGAAAAAACAGCGGTAATGGTAAGCCAATAGAGTCTTCGGTATGGCGCCAAGTTGAAAAATACCTCATGCTTTATTACAGCCCAGAGCAGATTGCTGCACGTTTAAAGAAAGTCAGCGTCCAATCAATCTATAACTATCTTTATCAAAATAAAGCGCGCTATGAACAATTCAAACCTTA
>NZ_LZHJ01000104.1:0-1676 GCF_001690815.1 Gilliamella sp. GillExp13
ATCCATTGGATGATGCTTGATTAGTAAATAGCTTTTTTCATCAGCAAATAAAGAAAATGAACATATCACTCTGAAAATATATGATTTCATAGAGTGATAGGGGCTATGCTCTTGAATTTGAAAATCTTGATTGCATTGCAAAGGAAAAATATAGAATGGTTTATGCTCATTGTTAATAACATTTTTTATCAGTCTAGGTTCTATTAATTTTGATTTCAATCTTCTAATTAAAGCTAAAACCCAATGGGAAGCATAAAAAGATAATGATGTTTTTCTATGGTGTATATAATTAGAATATTTATATTTCTTTAATAGCATAAAAATATAATAAATAACACTGTAGCGAATCATTGAATAATAATGAGACTTCCCATTACTTTTATCTATAGAGGTAATTCCAATATTTTCATAAAAATCATGATTTTTGGGTAATAGAGAAAAACCATTAACCCCATCTTTCTCAAAAGTAATATAATGAGGTCTAAGATAACCCTCTTCAAACACCCAAAATGATAAATTTGGATTAGAATCTGCTATCGACTTAGCTATTTTGTGGTATATCCGACAATCACCAAAAACAATAATCGCATCGATAGAATGTTGATAGATATAATCTTGTAAAAATTGTGGGAACTTTTCAACTGATTTACAGAAAGAAACACTATTTTTTGAATAAAAATACTCATCACCTCCATTTAAATTTATTTTATAGACGTTACATCCTGATTTTTTCAGCCATTCTGCAACCTTTTTAAAAAAAGGTCCAACAGGGCCTTGTAGAAACAATATGTTTTTTTGAGTATGAATTAGTTCGTGTAAATAATGGTTCATTGCTTTATTAAAAGTAACAAATTATACATTAAAAACTATTTACTACTTGAATAATTTATTTTTATTGTAATAAAAAGTATTTATGAAAATTTAATTTATTAGTCTATTCCTACAATATTTATTTTCAATTAACCAACAAAATAAAACGTCCATATTGAAACTTAAAGAAACAAAGTTTAACAAAACGTACTATTTTGCATAACATAGCAGTATGTTAACATAAAAATACAAGTTTGTAATTATTTTGTAAATACCCGAAACTTAGTGTAAATGCCCAAACTTAGTACACAACTCACGTAGAAAATTAAGCTGCTTGTTTTAGTGTTTTATACTCAATCGGTGTCATGTTATTTAATGCCTCATGCGGTCTTTCGGTGTTATAAATCGTTAGCCATTCTTCGGTTATTCTCCTTGCTTGTGCTAAGTTATTAAAAAGATATAAATCAAGTAATTCAGTACGATAGGTACGATTAAATCGTTCAATATAACCATTTTGATAAGGGCTACCGGGCTTTATATAATCAATGGCTATATCATGTGATTTAGCCCAGTTTATAAAGGTTTTTCCTGTAAATTCTGGCCCATTATCGACCCGTATTTTTAATGGATATCCATGATATTCGGCCAGTTTATCTAAGTAACGGGTAATCCTTCCTGCTGGTAAGCTGACTGCAATATCAATACCTAACGCCTCACGATTAAAGTCATCGATGACATTGAATGTCCTAAAGCGACGTTGATTACGGCTACTATCACTCATAAAATCCATTGACCAACATTCACCTTGTTTATTAGGCACAAATAGCTTTTCCGGGCATCGTGGAGGAATGCGTTTTTTTCGTTTT
>NZ_LZHJ01000105.1:0-3414 GCF_001690815.1 Gilliamella sp. GillExp13
TCTGCCAGCAGTAAATGGCAAATGGGAGCCGTAAAATAACCCGCATCAAGACCGACACCAACCGGATTAAAGCCAAACCGCTCTAACTGGCGTTTTAATCAGGCCATGTAAGGCTGGGAATCATGATATTTCCAGCTGTGACATAGGTATCGGTAATTAAATTATGTTTGCCATCAACCGTTCGGTGATCTAAGTAGAAAAATCCTTTAGGCTTGCCTTCCCAATGCATAAAACCACTGTCCGGATCTGTTGTACTGAGTTTAACCTCCTTGTATTTCTCTACCGTCGATGGCTTTAAGGCTTTTTTCCGTTTAATTCTCTTTCTGCGTTGATGGCTTGATTAAGCGCATCAATATATTGACTGGGCTCAACAATATTATCAAAAATCTGTTGATAAATTTCACTGTTATTAAACCGACGGCGACGATTTTGGCTGAGTGTTGAGGCGTCAATCACTTTTTCGGTTAATCCCATTCCCAGAAACCAGCGGTAAGCTAAATTGACCTGAATTTCCTGAACCAGACGATGTTCAGTGGGGATACCGAAAAGATACCCCAATAACATGATTTTAAACAGTCTGACCGGATTTTCTGCTGGACGACCATTATTAGGGCAATAAAGTGGTGCTACCGCTTCTCGAATAAATTCAAAATCAATGACTTTAGCTATTTTACGAACAAGATGATTTTGAGGGACAAGCGCATCTAGCGAGATTTGCTCTATTTTTTCTGGTGTCGCTGGAGTTGGTTTTTTTAGCATAGAAGAATTCCTCTTATTATTAGATCAAAGAACTCGCCAAAAAGCGAGCTCTTTGTCATCAATCTGAAAGTTGATCGTTATCTTGCGGCATCTTTAATGTGGGGATTAATGCCAATCCTAAAAAACTATATAAATCAAAAAGTTAACTGGCTGCGGCTTACCAAAGACATTTATTGTTCTTTAATACTCAAATAACTTGGGGTGGGGGGAACGATTTCGGGGATAATGGCCTCACTTGAGTCTGTAAGAGCTGACGAAGTTTATAACAAGAAACCAATTAGTATCGATAATGATGTACTTTATAATACCAAAGCGGGGTTAATGGGCGCTTTAGCTGGTATTGGCGATGCTATTGACTCAGACACAGTACAATATATTTTTATCGCAATTGCACTACCTTGGGCACAAGAAGGTTTAGCAATTGGGGCATTATTTCCTTTCTTTGCCTTTGTAGTTTATCAACTTTTTGTTGGATATTATTTTGCTCAATTAGGATTTAAGTTAGGGAAAAACGCTGCAACAGAAGTTGTTGGTAATAAAATGCAGATGCTTATCGAAGGCTTATCTATTTTAGGTTTGTTTATGATGGGTATCTTAGCTGCCAGTTATATCAAAGTCTCATCAAGTTTAAAATTTACCTTATCAGGAAAAGATTTCGTTATACAAGACACATTGGATAAAATCTTACCAGGTGCGCTACCACTTATTGTTGTAATGGGATTATATTTTTATTTCTCTAAAAAAGGTTTAAAAGTAACCAGAGCATTAATTGGATTAACAATCATACTTGGTGTTTTAGCTGCACTTGGTATTTTATAAAATAATTATATAAAAAATAGAGGTTTTAAATTATGGGAAAAGTTGTTTTAGCTCGAGTAGATAGTCGTCTTATTCATGGTCAAGTTGCAACTAATGTTTCAAAAGCTGCTGGGGCTAATGCTTTATTTGTTGCAGATGACTATTCAGCAAATGACGAATTCACAAAAAATATCATTCTAGGCGCCGGAGCTAGCACTGGACATAAAATCAGAGTACTAAAAGAAGATGGTGCTGTAAGATATTGGAATGATCGCAAGTACGATGACTTTAATGTTATCTTACTTACTAAAAATATTGAAGTAATGTATAAAATCATTAGAGCAGGCGTACCAATAACAAACCTAAATATTGGAGGTTTACCGCTAGTACCTGGGGCAACATCAATAATTAAAGAAGTATCGATAAACAAAGAGCAACTTGATCTATTGATCGATTTACAAAATAGTTACCCAGATATGGATATCTACTTTCAAGCAACGCCTTCATTGAAAAAAATAACATTAAATGAAGCAATCAAAATGTTTGAATAATATAGGAAGGTAAAAATGATAGGTGTCTTATTAATTAGTCATGGCAACATGGCTGCGGGAATGAAAGATAGTGTAACAATGATAGTTGGAGAACAAGACAAATTTGAAACACTATCACTTAATCCAGGGCAAGATATTAATCAATTAAAAACGGATCTATTTAATTGTTCAAAATCTTTAGATTCAGGCAAAGGAGTCTTAATTTTTGTCGATCTATATGGAGCCTCTCCTTACAATGCTTCAATGAGATGCGTGCCTCAATGGCGTGAATTGGGTATAAATGTTAAAGTTATTACCGGCATGAGCTTACCAATAGTAATTAATGCGGTATGTAATAGAGACTCATTGTCAGTACAAGAATTAGCCAAAGAGTGTCTTGAGGCGGGTCATGATAATATTCAAGACGCTATTGCTAATCTTACTCATTCCAACCAATCTCAGAATGAGGATGATTATTAATTATTTTAATTTTTATACCTAAATAGTTTATTAATAATGGAAATACTTAAAGATCTTGTGCTCCGATACTGTGTCATATTCGGTAAACGATTTTCTGCTAAACAAAAAATTGCTTTTTTAAGAGTGATATCTAAAGAACTAATTCAATTAGGCTATATGGTTGAGGCTAAACTAGCCAAGTTGAAATTAGCAACAAGACGATATGAAAACTATTACAATGCATATATTGGTGATTTAAATAAAGCTGAATTAATTATTTGTACTTATTACGATACTTGCGTTAATAACTTTAATTTTCAAAAAAAATACGCATTTTCTCCACAATTTAGTAAATTAAGTTACTTTATCAGTATTGCGCCAATCATTATTTTATTCATTGCTTCATTGATACTAAATTATTTTGTTTTTATTCCTGATATCCGTACTCAAGGTTTTTTAGTATTTCAGGCGTTGGCTCAATTATTTCAACGGTTTTTTTATTTTTTTCGTCTTTAAATCCTGGATTCAAACATGAAGTGCAATTTTAAACACGGTGGAGTGAAGAAAGTAGAAAGGCGATTTATACTAGCACCTTCGCACCACCACAGTTTGGAGATTGCTATGTATTATAATCACCTTTCTAGGAAGGAAAGATACCAGATTTTCGTATTATTACAAGCCGGAAAGAATAAAAAAGAGATAGCCCAGCTACTCAATAGACATCCTTCGACAATAAGTCGAGAGATAAAAAGAAACTCAAAACCTAATCAAGCCTATCAAGCACATGATGCGGTAACCTTAGCTAGGAAAAGGCGGAAAAACAGCGGTAATGGTAAGCCAATAGAGTCTTCGGTATGGCGCCAAGTTG